>NZ_JBFGBM010000054.1:0-14006 GCF_041567615.1 Muriicola sp. | reverse complement strand
TTCGGGAGGTGAAAATGCAGGCGGGAAAAGGATACAGGAGTACTTCTGGGATAGTGGGAAACTGGCCTATTATAAGAAGACAAGGAACGGTTTGGTAGGAAAGGATTACAGTTCCAAACTTTCTCCCTGGCTCGCCAATGGTAGCCTCTCAGCCAAAAAGGTATATTGGGAGGTAAAACGATTTGAAAAAGAGGTGAAAAAAAACCAGGACACCTATTGGCTCGTTTTTGAGCTCATTTGGAGGGATTACTTCAAATACGTATCTCTGAAACACGGCAACCGTATTTTTCATTTAGGCGGAATCCTCGGCAGGGATTACTCCTGGGGAAATTCAGAGGCTGCAAAAAAAGACTGGATCCGTGGCAACACCACTGAACCTTTTGTGAATGCCAATATGATAGAACTCGCCAGGACAGGATGGATGAGCAACAGGGGCAGGCAAAATGTAGCCTCCTTCTGGGCTAAGGAACTGCAACAGGACTGGAGGATAGGAGCTTCTTATTTTGAGGCCATGTTACTCGATTACGATGTACACAGCAACTGGGGCAACTGGATGTACAACAGCGGGGTAGGAAATGACCCCAGAGACAGGAAGTTCAACATACAGCGACAGGCTTCCCAGTATGACCCCAAGGGAAAATTCCAAAATCGATGGTTGCAGACAAGTCTGTTTTAAATACGGGATACAGATGAAAACATTAAGACTCATCCTGGGCGATCAGCTCAATCTTCAACACTCCTGGTTCCAGGAAGTGAACCCGGATTGTGTCTACCTTCTGGCAGAGATGCGGCAGGAGACCGATTACGTAAAGCACCATATCCAGAAGGTGATTGGCTTTTTCCTCGCCATGCGTTCTTTTGCCGACGCTCTTAAAAGTCAGGGGCACCAGGTGGTCTATTACAAGATCGGAGACGAGGACAACCCGCAAAATCTGGAGGAGCTTATCTCCAGAGAAGTAGATAAACACAGGTTCGAAAAATTCGAGTACCTCCTGCCAGATGAATACCGGTTAGACCAGCAATTAAAAAAGATCACTCAATCCCTTAAGATCGAAAGTTCACATCGGGATACAGAACACTTCCTCACGGAACGGGATACCCTGAAAGATTTCTTCAAGGGCAAGAAACAACTGGTCATGGAATCTTTCTACCGCATGATGCGCAAGAAGTACGATATTATGATGGACGGGGAAGAACCGGAGGGAGGACAATGGAACTACGACAAGAGCAACCGCAAGAAATGGAAAGGTGATCCCGCCATCCCCGCAGAACTGGATTTGCGAAAAGACGTCAGTGCGATACTCGAAGAACTACGCGAGGCCGGGGTCTCCACAATCGGAAACA
Organism: Muriicola sp.; assembly: GCF_041567615.1. Lineage (GTDB taxonomy): Bacteria > Bacteroidota > Bacteroidia > Flavobacteriales > Flavobacteriaceae > Muriicola. The sequence continues at coordinate 12,662 of NZ_JBFGBM010000054.1, read as the reverse complement.
TAGAGCCTTCACTATTCAACTGGCCCACGACCCGAGATGAAGGCCTGGAATTACTGAATTATTTCAAAAAGAACCTGCTGATTCATTTCGGGGACTTTCAGGATGCGCTGCATACCGATGAGAAATTCCTGTTTCATTCCCGACTTTCCTTTGCCATGAACGTAAAAATGATCTCTCCAAAAGAGGTCATCGATGCCGTTATCAGTCAGTACCGGGAACAAGAAGAGAAAATCCATATCAGTCAGGTTGAAGGTTTTGTGCGCCAAATCCTGGGATGGAGGGAATATATGAGGGGGATCTACTGGAAGGAAATGCCGGCGTACCAAAAGAAGAATGCTTTGGGCAACCACAATCCCCTGCCCGATTTCTACTGGACCGGCCAGACCAAAATGAATTGTTTAAAACACTCCATAGGGCAAAGCCTTGATGAGGCCTATGCCCACCATATTCAGCGACTGATGGTCACAGGGAATTACGCCCTGCTTACCCAGACAGATCCGGATGAAGTGGATGCCTGGTACCTGGGCATCTACATCGACGCCATTGAATGGGTAGAGATCACCAATACACGCGGAATGAGCCAGTTTGCAGACGGTGGTATAGTGGCCACAAAACCTTATGTGAGCAGTGCCAACTACATCAATAAGATGGGGAACTACTGCTCCGGATGCACCTATGACCACAATAAAAAGACATCAGAGGATGCCTGTCCCTTCAACGCCCTGTACTGGAATTTCCTGGATGCCAAAAAAGAAGTATTCAAAGACAACCCCCGTATGGGAATGATGATGAACCTGCTGGCCAAAAAAGACAAAAAGGAAATGGATCAGATCCGGAAGCGGGCCCGAAAGATCATCGAACATCCGGATCAATTCTGATGTGACTACAACCCGCGTCATCCGGATCGGATTTTCCTGCGTATATATTTTATCTTCCGCCTTTGGCGTCCACATAAAAAAGTCCGGTTGCAATAGCACCGGACTTTCCTTTTGTCTTGAGGACCTGATTATTCCAGGATCCCGTCAACGATACCGTATTCTACAGATTCTTCTGCACCCATCCAGTAATCGCGGTTAAAGTCTTTCATAACTTTTTCAACAGTCTGCCCACAATTTTCTGCCAGGATTTTAGCACCCAATTCCTTGGTCTTGATAATCTCCTTGGCCTGAATCTCTATATTGGATGCCTGTCCCCTGGCCCCTCCACTAGGCTGGTGGATCATGACCCGGGCATGTGGCTGGATAAACCTCCTGCCTTTCTTGCCTACGGAGAGCAGAATAGACCCCATGGAAGCAGCCAAACCGGTACAAATCGTGGATACGGGACTCTTGAGGGATTTGATGGTGTCGTATATGGCAAAACCCGAGGTTACATAGCCCCCGGGGCTGTTGATGTATAATTGTATTTCCTTGTTGTTCTGCATGTCGAGGTACATCAACCTGTCAATGACGTGTTTGGCAGAACCATCATCGACCATTCCCCAGAGGAAGACTTTCCTCTCCTGCAGCAATTTCTCATCTATGGCCTCCTGAACCTTACCTTTTTTGGCGCTCATAATACTTTTTTATTTGCCTTCAAAGGTACGCATTTACCCCCCATTCTGACAAGTGGGACCTTACCAAAATTACCTCTGATCAACACCTTCTTTTTCAGGAGTTTAGATGCATCGTCTGAAAACCTCCCTGGTCTGGCATCGTTGAGAAAACTTCTGAGATTTTGTTTCGCAGGAACATCCCGTCAGTGTGATTTTATACCTCTAACCTGTTATATTTGGAAAAAAAATACAAATGAAGAAATACCTCTGCCTCATTGTTTTTATCACGGTCCTGGCCGGATGCAAAACCGAGACCAAAAAAGTGGCCCCTGAAGAAGAGCTGAACATTCTGGAAAAGGTCGCCCTCGCCCATGGAATGGAGCATTGGAATAAGGTAAAGGAGATCCGCTTTACCTTCAATGTAGACAGGGATACCATGCATTTTGAAAGGGCGTGGGTATGGAACACCAGATCACAAGAAGTCCGGGGTATCTCGAGAGGTGACACCGTAATGTACAACCGAAAAGGAGTGGACAGTCTCTCCCAGAGGGCGGATGCAGCTTTTATCAACGACAAATACTGGCTGCTGGCCCCCATCAACATAACCTGGGACAAAGATAACCTGACCTATTCCGTGGAGGAGAAAGTACCTGCGCCCATCAGTAACGACTCCCTTACCAAGTTGACCGTAGTTTATGGAAACGATGGCGGATATACCCCCGGGGATGCCTATGATTTTTACCTTGGGGAAGATTTCCTCGTCAGAGAATGGGTGTTCCGAAGGGGAAACAGCCCGGAGCCTTCCAGTGTGAGTACCTGGGAAGGGTATAAAGAGTTAAGCGGGCTCAACATTTCTACCATGCACAAGAACAAAGAGGGTAATTTTTCACTTTATTTTACGGATGTAGAGGTGATCCAATAAGGTCAGTTCTTCCTGATCCTGTTCCTTCTCATCAAAAAAGTGGTGAAAAGCACCACCACAACCCCGGTCAGTAAAACCGTAAAACTCGTGTTCAGGGAATACTCTTCTGCCAGGAAACCCAGGATGACCGGCCCGAGCAAAAAGCCTGAATAACCGGAGCCGGCGATAAATGCCACGCCCTGGGACGATTCTACGCCTTTCACATTACCCCCGATCCTGAAAAGTTCAGGAATGATGACAGAAAATCCCAGTCCGGTCAGGGCAAAACCCACGATGGCCATATAGGTATTAGCCAGGAGAACACAGAGGTAACCGGCAATGGCTATACACGAACCGAAGGTCACGATCCTTACAGAACCTATACGTGCGCTGATGGCATCACCCAGGAAGCGGCCGAGGGTCATGGTGATCTGAAAACCCAGGAATCCTGCTCCCCAGAGGGCTTCGGGGGCCAGGGTCACCTCCTTGAGGAAGAGACCGCTCCAGTCTACAATAGCCCCTTCGCTGGCCATGACCACAAAGGAGACGACCCCGAGCAGTAAAAGAGGCTTAAAATGCCTGAAACTAAAGGGTTCCTTCTCTATAGGCGCGGCTTTGATGTGCAGGTATTTTTTTGAGAAAATTAGATTGACGGCAAAAACGAGGATCACCGCCGCCAGCATATGAAGCATTCGGTTTTCAAATACGAGGATAAGGAAGCTCCCCAGACCGGCCAGCACCCCACCCAGGCTAAAAAAGCCATGGGAGGCAGACATGAAATTCTGCCTGTCCTCTTTTTCGATTTCCGTTACCAGGGTATTCATGGCGATATCCAGGAGTCCGTTTGCCGAGCCGAAGAAGAACAGCGCCAGAGCCAGGGTGATAAAACTATTGGCCATCAGAGGAAACAGGGCAGTAAGGCAGAGCATCAGGATGCCGTACCAGGTAGCACGTCCCACCCCGAGGTAATTGACGATCCTGGAAGCGACAGGGAAGACTGTAAATACGCCGAAGGACAGAAAGAACAGGGCGATCCCGAGAGTGGCCTTGTCGATCCCGAGGTCTTCCTTGACCATAGGAATATAGATGGCCCAGGTCCCGAAAAGTATGTTCAGGCTGGCAAAGGCCCAGGCCGGACCAAAATAACGCGGGTTAGACAGGATAAGTCGGAGTGACTTCATAGGCTATGAGCAGATGGATCGAATTTAGGTTTCCTGAATACCTTTTTTGAGGATCTGCCCGAATCGGTACATGTCCTCAAAAGAGCAATAAAAGGGAGCCGGAGCCAAACGGATCACATTGGGTTCTCTCCAGTCTGTGATCACTCCGTGCTCCATCAGGTAGTCAAACAAGGGACGACCTTCCCCGTGCAGGAAGACGGAAAGCTGGGTGCCTCTTTCATTTGGGGTGATAATCTCAAATTTGCTGTCGACCTCCTTATCGATCTCTTTGAGGATAAATTCGAGGTAGGAAACGATCAGATCCCGTTTCGCGATCAGGGCAGGCATCCCCACCTCCTCGAACATTTCCAGGGAGGCCAGGTAAGGGGCCAGGGCGAGCACCGGAGCGTTGCTGACCTGCCATGCATCGGCGTTCTCCATGGGGTCAAATTCGGGTTGCATCAGGAAACGCGTTTCTTTTTTGGTTCCCCACCAGCCCTCGAACCTGGGGATATCCTTCCGCCCGTGGTATCGTTCATGGATGTAAACCCCGGAAGCATTCCCGGGTCCGCTGTTCATATATTTATAACTGCACCAGGCTGCAAAATCCACGTCCCACTCGTGCAAAGCGAGATCGACATTGCCTGCCGCATGCGCCAGGTCCCATCCCACAATAGCCCCTGCAGCCTTTCCTGCACGGGTTATCGCTTCCATGTCAAAAACCTGTCCGTTGTAATAATTCACCCCGCCGAGGAGCACAAGGGCGAGTTCGTCGCCCACCTCTTCGATCTTCGCCAGGATGTCTTCCGTCCGCCAATGGTGTTCCCCATCCCGCTTTCTCACCTCTACGAGGGTATCGGAGACGTCCAGACCGTGAAATTTGATCTGGCTCTGGAACATATACTGATCTGATGGGAATGCCTTTTCCTCACAAAGGATCTTATACCTTTTTTCTGTAGGCCGGTAAAAGGAGACCATCAGAAGATGCAGGTTTACGGTTAGGGTGTTCATCACGGTAATCTCGGAGGCCTTTGCCCCTACCACCTTAGACAAGGGAGCTGCGAGCCGCTCGTGATAATCCCACCAGGGTTTGTCTGCGTAGAAATGGCCTTCTACCGCCAGCTGCCTCCAGTCTTCCATGATCTCTGCCACGTAAGCAGCCGTCCTCTTGGGCTGTAATCCCAGGGAATTCCCTGTAAAATAAATGACCTGTTTACCCTTCATGACAGGAAAATGAAACTGCTCCCTGTAGGGTGCCAGCGAATCCGAAGCGTCTAGTTTTCGTGCGAACTCTAACGAGTTTTCGAAGGTCATAGTCATGTTTTTCGCAAAAATACAACAAGCCCGGATAACGAAGAATACTTTATCGCTGATCTCCCGCCGGGCGTGGAAGTCGCATTTCGATCAGGTGTTTTTTAAATCCGGCCTTTTCATAGGCGGCCATTGCAGGATCATTTTCCTGGTAGACGGTCAATCGAACTTCTTTTAGTCCTTTGCGATAAGCCCAGTTCTTTAATTTTTCGATGATCATCCCATTGATACCCTTACCCCTGTACTCCGGGAGGGTATACATAAAGCCCAGGTGGGCGTATTCCGCATGATCGAGATAAGGCCTCGCGGGTTTGGCCATCCCATAGCCCGAGCTTACCACCTTACCGTCTGCTTCGGCCACGAGAACCAACACCTCCGGATCAGCGATAAAAGCCCCGATATCGTAATAATGCAGCTCCCCCGGGCGAATGGTCGGGTCCATGGGTCTCTCGGCCTCAATGAGTTTTTTTTCGAATTGCAGAAGCACGGGCAGGTCTTCCCGAAAGGCTTCTCTAATAATGATCTTGTCCATGCCCAGCACCCGTTAGTTGGCCAGATGAAAGTAGACCAAAATGGCTATTTTTGCAAAAACATCCGCATGCATTTTCTATCAGACCGCCTGCAGGGTTACATTACGGATCATTCTGAGGATGAACCCGAATACCTCCGGGACCTGAGCAGGGAAACCCACCTCAAGGTGCTGCAGCCCAGGATGATCACCGGGCATTACCAGGGCAGGGTCCTCAGTATGCTATCAAAGATCACAGCTCCTGATCGCATCCTGGAGATCGGCACCTATACCGGGTATTCTGCGCTATGTCTGGCAGAGGGACTTCGTCCGGGCGGCGAACTGCACACCATCGATATCAATGAGGAACTGCAGGAGATCCAGAACAGGTTTTTTCGGCTTTCCGGCTTCGGCGGACAGATTCGGCAACACGTAGGAGATGCCCTGGAGATCATCCCCACCCTGGATCTGGAATTCGACCTGGTCTTCATCGACGCGGAAAAGAAAGAGTATTCCGCCTATTTTGAGGCTGTCTTACCCAAGACCAGGAAAGGAGGGATCATACTATCAGACAACGTCTTGTGGTCAGGGAAGGTCATTGAACCCCTCGACCCGGCAGACAAGGCCACAAAGGCACTTTTAAAATACAATGACATGCTGAAGTCCGATCCCAGGGTGGAGACCGTCATGCTGCCGGTCCGGGACGGCTTAACCCTGAGTCGGGTTTTATAAATCTTTGGAACCCCTGGTAGAAAAGCACCGCCATAAAAACGCCTACCAGTGAACCAGCGATCAAATCGAGCGGATAATGCACTCCAACATAGATCCTGCTGAGAGAAAACAACAAGGGCCATATAAAGAATACGTAAACCCAGGGAAGCTTTTTTCTCAAAAACAGGACCACCAGCGTGGTGATGGCGAAGGAATTGGCGGCATGCCCGGAGAAAAAACTGTAATCTTCGGGCCGGAGCAGCACGCGAATAACGCCTCTGAGCTCATCCGCATTGTTGGGCCTGAGTCGGGCAACAAATTCCTTGGTTACGTACATGAGGGCCATCACACAGCCAAAAAGCAGCAGGGTGGTCAGGATCCTGGCCAGGGCTTCCTTTCTTGAAAACTTGAGCAGAAAAAGTATGGCGAACAGGGCAAAGAGGGGAATCCAGGATGAAGTGTGGGTGACATAGGCCCAGAAAGCGTCATATTCTTCGATTCCCAGGCTGTTCAGAAAGATTAAGGTGTTGCGGTCCCATTCTATTAGTCTGTCCCACATCCGTAGCCCTACTTTCGTTTGATGGTTCCGGAGACCTCTTCAATGTTCTTTTTGACCTGATTCATCTCCTTTTTGATATCTTCTGTGATACTCGCGTCGATCCCCTGTTTCTCAGCGCTCTTTTTGATCTCCTGCTTAATATCTTCAGTCGCATCCTTTAACTGCCGCATTCCTTTTCCCAGGGTTTTGGCGATGCCCGGGATCTTGTCGGCACCAAAGACCATCACCACGATGAACATGATGAAGAATATTTCCGCCCCGCTGATAAATAAGAAAACTAATGAATGCATGATACAAATATAATCAAGTTTGGAACCCTTTACGTAAAATAAAAAGGTCCCGGCAAAAATTGTCGGGACCTGTTTGTCTTAAAGGATATATTCTTAATCTCCCTTGATACCTTCCTTGAATTGATTGAATTCTGAAGGGGATTCTTTCCTGGGCCAGCTGTTGTTGGTCACGTCGATGTCTGCAGTTTCGGCCCTCGGATCCACAGTTATGGCCACGAGTTCCGTTTGGGCAGAGATGACCCTCTTCACTTCGGCATCATTCCTTCTCCAGATCTCCGGAGGGTACGTTACCTGCTCGGTACTCCCGTCTGCATAGGTGTATTCCACGATCAGCGGCATAGGGATTCCTCCTGGCTTGTCAAAGGTCACTTCGTAAAAGTATTTGGGCTCTTTGATCCTTGCCCTTTCTTCGGCAGTGAGGTTGTCCATCATGAATTCCTTCAGAGGGGCCGAGATCTCACTGGGTGATTTGCCCATCATGTCCTTATCTGTGTCCTCACGGTCTTCTTCAACCAGGTAAACCAGAGGTGGCAGGTCTGATTCGGTCATATTACGGGCTTCCATATACTCCCTCATTTCTTTTCCTGGCTTGTCACTGACCACGTATTTCTTAACTCCCTTCACTCCGATATCCACGTAGTCTGTGGTGTAGAACCAACTCCTCCAGAACCAGTCTAGATCCACAGCCGATGCGTCTTCCATCGTACGGAAAAAGTCCTCCGGAGTAGGGTGTTTGAACATCCATCGCTGAGCATAGGTCTTGAAGGCATGGTCAAAGAGCTCCCTGCCCATGACAGTCTCCCTGAGGATATTCAGAGCCGTTGCAGGCTTGGCATAGGCGTTGGGGCCCAGCTGAAATACGTTTTCGGGATTAGACATGATGGGAGCGATAGTGCTTTGGTCCCCACTCATGTAGGGGATAATTTTGGAGGGTGCTCCCCTTCTGGACGGGTACTTGTCATTAGGCGCGATCACTTCGGGAAAGGCTTCACCGAATTCCTGCTCGGCCAGGTACTGCATGAAAGTGTCCAGGCCTTCATCCATCCAACCCCACTGTCGCTCGTCGGAATTGACGATCATGGGGAAGAAATTGTGCCCTACCTCGTGGATGATCACGCTGATCATCCCGTATTTAGTTCGCTCTGAGTAGGATCCGTCCTCGTTGGGTCTGCCGTAATTCCAGCATATCATGGGGTATTCCATCCCCTGGTTCTTGGCATGGACGGAAATAGCCTTGTGATAAGGGTAGTCAAATGTATGGGCCGAATAGGATTTCAGCGTACTGGCCACTGCTTTGGTCGAAAGTTCTTCCCATAGAGGGTTTCCTTCTTTCGGATACAGTGATACGGCCATAACGTCTCTGTCGCCTATCCTGACCGCCTGCATATCCCATATGAATTTCCTGGAGGAAGCAAAGGCGTAATCCCTCACATTCTCTGCCCTGAATTTCCAGGTCTTCTTTTTCTCAGAAAATCCTTTTTCAGCGGCCTCAGCCTCTTCCTGGGTGACGATGAGCACGGGTTTGTCATAGGATCTCTGGGCCTCCCCGTACCGCTTCATCATTTCCTTGCTGAAAACTTCCTTTCGGTTCAACAGCTTTCCGGTGGCGTCGAGCACGTGGTCTGCGGGCACCGTGATATTGACATCATAATTTCCGAAAGGCAGAGCGAATTCACCGCTTCCCCAGAACTGGTGGTTCTGCCACCCTTCTACGTCGCTGTAAACGGCCATGCGCGGGAAGAACTGGGCGATCACATAAGCCCTGTTTCCGTCTTTTTCGAAATACTCGTATCCGGATCTTGCCCTGTCTACCGTATGATCAGGGATATTATACCACCACTTTATGGAAAATGAAACCTTTTCTCCGGTCTTTAAAGGTTCCGGAAGATCCACCCTCATCATGGTCTGGTTAATGGTATACGGTAAAGATTTCCCACTGGCATCCTTTACATGGTCAATCCTGAAGCCGCCGTCAAAACCTTCGGTCATATAGGTCTGGGCGAAAGAGCCGGTAGTATAGGCCACATTGACGCCATTTCCATTTCTCAGGGGCGACTTGGAATCCCTGGCCCGCACATTCTGATCGAGTTGCAACCACAGAAATTCCAGCGCATCCGGGGCGTTGTTATGATAAGTAATGGTCTCCTCCCCGTATAACCTGGCATTTCTGTCATCGAGTTCGATATCCATTTTGTAATCGGCCTGTTGCTGATAATAGCTGGGGCCCGGAGTTCCAGAAGCCGATCGGTACATGTTGGGGGTGGCGAACTCCTGATACATCTGCCTGAATTTGTTCTGGTTGGTGTGCCCGGGTTCTCTTTCCGTTTTTGTTTGCTCCTGTGCGAAGGAGAATGCGACAAAGAAGACGAGCAATGTGGAAGTGATACTTTTGAATTGATTCATAGAAAAATGATGATTTTTTTAATTTTCCGGCGCGGAAAATAGGGTTTTCTGGGGAGATTAGGACGGTACTTTTTAAAAGTTTAACATTCCCGAATTCCTTTCCCTTATAAGCACAAAACTCTTCTTGAGATCCCCGAACCTTAAGTGCACGATATTCTTCTGCTCTTCGTACACATCCATCAGTATCTCGTTCTGCACTTCCACAGACTTAAGGCTCTCCAGGGATATTCCCGGCGCTTCCACGAAAAGGACCAGAAGGTCGTTTTCCACCTTTTTCCCCAGGAAGGTGTATGCTGTGATTTCCCCGTTGACCTTCAGTGCGAATTTAGACTTGAGATATCTGTCGATATACGCGTCGGCATCATCACCTTCCTCTGGTGTTCCCAGCAAGAGTTCCACATCATACCTCTCTAACAGCGCTTTTTCCAGGTCGTCAATAAAAACCCTGCTGGTGATCTGTATGGCCTCATCCGGCGCGTAATATTCTATTTGAGTGACGCTGACATAGAATTTATGGGCAACAGACCCCAGGAGAAGGGGTGATAGAATTATGAGGAGTAGTTTAGAGATGTTCATCATTTTTCTTTCATAGGTCAATTCCCGTGCCAGAGTTCCCTAGTCGAGTTGATTATTCTCCCGATAGGCCTTGCTCTTCACCAGCAATAGATTCAGAATAGCGATATGGTCCTCGGATGAGACGACAGAATCAAACTTCGAATCGACCTCACAGAAATACATAAAATCATCGATACGATCGGCCGGGATTCCCATTTGATGGACGAATATGCTATCGGGATAATAATTTCTCACTTCCTGAGTGAGCAGGTATTTTCTATCCCTGGCCACCCTTCTTTTGAGCATTTTGGTCCGGCCTGTGATCATATTGATCAGGGGATTGAACGGCATGGCCGTTATCATCCCCAGGTGGAAGGGACCCATGGATGCCTCTTTCAAAAGGCGTTCGCTTTGCATCATGGGTTTTACATAGGCATTGGGAAGTCCGAGGGTGGAAGCTGTCACCACGGGTTCTGTTTTCATTTGCTGCATATCCCTGAGCAAGTCACCTGTCAGGTTATAGGGACGAACCACCACCTCATCGAGCTCGTTGACGAACTCTTCCAGGTTCACGTAGATAAATCTGCTTTCAAGGACAGAGGCAGAAAGGATGAGTCGTTTTCGCTGATATTGCACAGCCGAGAACAGGAGGGTATCTCCGGCAGAAGCCGTTATGGAGAACAGGCCTTCTTCATCAGAGATGGTCGCCCTGCCGGCCGTCGTATTCATGATGTGCACGTCCGGTATGCCCTGATTCTCAAAACGTATCTGTCCCTGGAGTTGAGAATTAAAGAAAGTTTGTCCGCTTAGCGTCTGGCAGATGACTAGGACACACACAAGCAGCCAACTACTCTTCCACATTGAGGCTTTGTCTGAATTCCTTGCTATGGTTCACTAAAAATTCGATCAGTTGAAATTCATTGTCCTTTCTCAGGAGGGACTGAGCGGGGAGTTTGCTGTCGCAATACACAAGAAAGGCATCGATCTGATCCTGGGACAGCTGCAGGTCGCGCACAAAGAAATCGTCGTCGTATACCTGCCTGAGCACTTCACTCACTTTCAGAGGAGTCCGGTCTGCGCTTTCGTCTCTGTTTCCGGAGAGGAAAAGGGCCTTGAAGATATTCACAAAGTTGAGTCCATCCCTCATTTGGACACCAGCCGGGTCCAGTGCAACATTTCTGAACTCAGAAGTAGCATCGGTTTCGTACTCGTATTCCTTGAACTCTTCATTCTGAAGGCGTAGAAATTTGGTCTGGTTTTCCGGACTGACGGTCACCTCGTCGAGTTCCGTGACCTTTTCGTTTACCTCTACCACCAGTCGGTTTTTCCTGAGGATCTCCGGGGTTACCTTCAGGATTTCTATCTGGTAATTGATGGCGGTAAAGACCAGTTCGTCTCCCTCCCTCACATAGATCAGGAATTCCCCTTTCTCATTGGTGATGGTCGCCCGTTCGGTCGTAGTATTGATCACATTCTCATTGGGAACGGGTACATTGCGGTACATTACCTGCCCGCGCAGGGGCCTGCGGTCCTCCGTCTGAGCAATTCCCAGAGTGAGGAAGAATAAGGCGGGTACTAAGAGGAGAATTCTTTTCATGTCGTTACGGGCTGAAGGTAATACCGAATCCATCTGATCTTTTACCTCGGATATCACCCGGGGAGATAAAGAAAAAAGAAGTTGAGATCATAAAAAAATTAAACGTCTTAAAACTTATGTTAAAAAGGCGACCTTCATCCCGGGCAAAGGCCTGATCGTCCTAGAATTTACAAGAATTACCCGGGATTTTCGAATCGAAAGGCGAGCCGGGTGGTTTACCCCAGAAATTTGTATTTCAGGGTAAATCTTTAGCAGGAGTCACAGATAATTCTACATTTGTATCTGCCATTTTTCTGAGAGTGCGTTTATGAAAATGAAAAAGAAATATGTCCTTAGCGGGATCATGATGGTCTTGTGTTTTGGGGCTTTTGGCCAGATCAAGATAGGGGACAATCCCCAGAATATCGATCCTGCCTCCATTCTGGAGTTAGAAAGTACCACCAGGGCTTTCGTGATCAACAGGGTGACCACTGCCCAGATGAATGCCATTGTGCCCATCGAGGGGGCCATGGTGTACAATACGGATATTCAGTGTCTACATTATTACGACGGGGAAGAATGGCTAAACCTCTGTGAGGCCCTGGGGCTGACCATCACCAACAATCCGATTGTACACCTGGACACCACCATTGCGATCACCAGGACGGACAACAATATTAACCTGGAGGTCAAATCTATAACCGGTTTGCAGATTGAAGATAGAAGTATTACAAGAGAGGATATAGCCTTATTCACTATTGGCGGAAATTTGATTCAAACCAAGTCAATCACAATAGACAAATTAGCAGCAGCTGGAGCTCCAGGTCAAATCATAAAGATAAATCCTGCTGGGAATGCGGCAATATGGGTTACTCCACCACCTGCACCTATTGCCTTCGGAAAAGTGAGTGGAAATGTACTTTTAGGTGGCTTCGGTGTGGCTAATGTTATACAAATAGGAGTAGGCATTTACCAAGTTATTTTATTGAATCCACAACCTAATAGCAATTATACTATTCAGCTTACGGTAACAGGCGAAAATAGAATAAATGTTGATTTTCAGGACAATAATTCATTTTTTGTTCAAATAAAGGAATTCAATTCTAACAATTTTGTTGGAAACTCAGATTGGTATTTCACAGTAATAGGCAATT
>NZ_JBFGBM010000053.1:0-14195 GCF_041567615.1 Muriicola sp. | reverse complement strand
CTTCGTTCCCGGGTCTGTCTGGACCGTAACCGTGGAGGAGCAGGATGAGCAATTCGGAGGTTTATTGGAGTCCGTAGACCTGTATATTTCCTTTACGGATAATCAGGACGATCCTAATGACTCCAGTGTTCCGGAGCAGCTGCTCGCCACATTTGCGGCCAGCGAATTCGGCACAAGTTCCAGGGGACTTCCTGAACTGACCTTTACAACAACCCTTCAGGAATCTGCCACGGCCGTTGGAATCGGTACGGGTTATTCAGGCGGGGACGTGTTCTCTTACAGGTTTGTCGTGAATTTGACTGACGGAAGGTCTTTTACCAACACAGACGCGAATAACGGCGTATTGGGTGGTTCTTACTTCTCCTCCCCATACAAGTACGACGTAACTGTTGCTTGTATTCCTGTGGGACCTGTTCCAGGAACCTATACTCTGGATATGCAGGATTCCTTCGGAGACGGATGGAACGGTGCCTCAATCAGGGTAACTGTTGATGGTGTAGCCACAGATTATACGATTACTCCCGCTCAGGGAGCATCGAATTCTGAATCCATCACCATACCTGCTACAGCCACAACTTGGTCCTGGGAGTATGTATCTGGTGACTGGGATTCTGAGGTGACTTACCAGCTGTATGCCCCCAATGGCAAACTGGCTTATGCCGATGGTCCAAATCCTGTCATAGGAGACATTACGGATCTGTTCAGTATATGTCCGTAGGGATATTAATTTTATAAATTAACGCAAAGGCTGTCCAAATCGGGCAGCCTTTTTTGATCTCCCTAATTCTCAAACATACCTGACCTAATATCAAAATTTCTGTTACCTTTACCGCCAACTATTTGATAAACAAACACCCTACGTTAGAATGAAATACATTTTTCTGGTAGTCCTATTGCTAGGATTCATCACTATTACTCAGGGACAAGTATCCGGGCAGATCGCCGGCGGGGCCGGTGCGGCTTTCGGGCTTGATGGTAGAGCCACCACAGATCCCTTTCTTGCGAACAGGCTCGCAGCCTTGAGAAAAAAAAACACGACGGATGAAGAAATACTTGGATCTCCCTACCTGAGTGAGGAATTCATCAAGAGCAAAGTCTATTTCGGGCAGGAGTATGTAGGCGAATATTACATTCGCTATAATGCCCTCAACAGCGAGATCGAGATCAAGGAAACTGCGTATCCCGAGGAAGAGGCCAAGAGACTCCTGGCCAACGAGAGTGTTCGGGTGAAATACGGTAACCGCGAACTACGGTTTACCACTTACATCAACAAAAAAGGAGAAACCAAGAACGGCTTTCTCTCCATCATCGAAAAGGGGAAGAATTTTACCCTTTATCAACGTGTGGCTGTGAAATACAGCGAAGGTAAAGCTGCGGTAAATTCTATGGTCATGCCCATCCCGAGCAGATATGCCCAATTCGTGGAATATTACTACCAGGAGGAGGGTGTAAACCGCATAGAACAACTCAACCAAAAGAAAGGGGCTGTATTGAAGATCCTCGAAAAGGAAGACAAGGATGTGGTCAATGCCTTCATCAAGGCGGAAAAGATCAACCTGGATGATGAAGAGGACCTGATCCGGACCTTTGAATACATGAATAGCCTAGATTCCTCTTCATGAAGTCCTGCATAGGGTTATTTCTATTTTCTGTCTTTTTCTGCTCCCTGCAGGCACAACAGGCCGGCCTCGGTGCTCCCCAGGTAGCCGCCGTGGAAAATGATCCGTTTGCTAATTACCACCAGCGATGGAACCCCATGATGGAAAAGCTTTTCCAATTGGTGCGCGATGACGATGGCATCGTCAGGCATTTTGTGGGGGCTGAAGTCGGCACTCCTTTTGAGAGTGAATCGTTCGAAAAAGGCCAGGTCTGGTACGAAGACGAAAATCTGGGAGAGTTTTATTACCGATACAATATTTTCTCCCAAGAGATAGAATTGAAAAGAACCTTATTGCCTGAAGAAAAACACCAGGCCCTGATCCGTGACCCCAAGGTGGCCCTGGTCCTGCCCGGCAGGAATAAAGAATACAGGTATCTCCCATTTATTACGACAAAAGGTTCCAAAAACGAGGATTACCTCATCAGAATTTATAAAGGATCGTCCCTTGAACTTTTTAAACATCAGGAGTCAAAGTTTACCGAAGCAAAACCGGCTGCCAATTCCATGGTAAGCGCTACGCCCAGTAAATTCACCACCTTTACCTCCTACTTTCTGCAGTTCAGGGGTGAACCGATCCGGGAGGTCTCCCAGAAGAAGAACAAGTTCCTGAAAGAGATCGACAGCCGATGGAGCACAGACATGAAAGAGTTTATGAAGAAGGAAAATACAGACCTGTCCGATGAAGCCATGCTGATCAAAGCGGTTTCCTATCTCGATATGTTGGCGAAGAATTAATTTTCACACGGAAGATATCCCGGAGCCTGATTAGCACCTGATTAGCATTTAACATATAATTACTAATTCCTTTTGTCCATGTCTAAAACCACCCAGATCTACGGAATACGGGCCGTAATTGAAGCCGTAAAGGCCGGGGAACCGGTAGACAAGGTCTATATACAAAAAGGGCTTAAGGGAGCGCTGATTAAGGAACTGGAGGATCTCCTGAGGAAGTCGGGTATCCCCACTTCCTATGTTCCCCTGCCAAAGATCAACAAACTCACCCAAAACAACCACCAGGGGGTGGTAGCCGCCATTTCACCTGTCGCCTTCCTCACCATGGAGGAACTCGTAGACACGGTCCTCTCTCAAAAGAAATCACCCCTGTTCCTGTTGCTCGACGGGATTTCGGACGTGAGGAATTTCGGGGCCATCATCCGCACAGCTGAGTGCACCGGGGTAGACGGCATCATTATCCCAAAAAAAGGATCGGCGCCCATCACCGGGGATACAGTCAAGACCTCTGCCGGGGCTGTTTTCAGGGTGTCCATTGCCAAAACCGATCACATCAAGGATGCGGTCTTTTACCTTAAGGCCTCCGGGGTTTCTGTAGTGGCCGCTACGGAGAAAACCAACAATCTGCTTTACCAGGTGGATCTCAAAGGCTCTGCGGCGATCATCATGGGGGCTGAGGACAGCGGCATCTCCCCCTCCATCCTGAAAGAAGCCGACTTCCTGGCCAAACTGCCTATGCTGGGTGAAATCGGATCCTTAAATGTCTCCGTTGCCTGCGGGGCCTTCCTGTACGAGGCAGTCCGTCAACGAACCCTCTAATCTCCTTCAGCCGAAGGATCCTGCCGATTTTTCCGGTAGGTATAGGTAATCCTCACCTGGGAGTCCTCATCCTCCGAAATATTCTCAATAAAATTTCCCTCCTCGTCAAAGTGTTTGAGGAATTCGTCCTCCTCCTCGTTGTAATCCTCCCGTTCCCATGCGTATTTGGGAACAAGAGGCACCCTGACCTTTAAGAATAGGGCGGCAAAAAGACCGACCAGAAATCCACCGAGATGGCCTTCCCAGGAAATCCCCTCCTCCACAGGAAATATATACCACAACATACTTCCGTAGATAAATGAAACCACTAGAGAAACAGCTACAAGCCTGTAGTGTTTGGTAAAAATGCCCTTAAAGAATATAAAACTTGCCAGGAGGTAGATGAGTCCACTCGCCCCTATGTGGTAGGCCGGGCGCCCTATCAGCCAGGTCACCAGCCCGGTGAGGATCAGCCCCCAGAACAGCAGCTTAAAGGCTATGGAACGATAGAAATACATGAGCGTACCCAGGAGGATGACCAAAGGAATGCTGTTGTTGTACAGGTGTTCCACAGAGGAATGCAGGAAAGGACTCAGGATAACCCCCCTCAGGCCTGATACCGTTCGCGGGAAAATGCCGTAGTCGTTCCAGTTGATGCGGAATTGCAGTTCGAGCCAAAATACGGTCCAGATCAGAAGTACAGCTACCATGGGGACGAACAGCACACTGTCCGTGAACCTGAAATTTGCTTCTTCCCTGTCGACTCGTATTTTGCTCATGTCCTTACAAATTTAGAGCCATTTTCCGAATTACGGCCACCTGCGCTTCCGGAGAAAAAATGTACTTTAGGGCTATGAATGAACCCCTGGCAGAGCGGGTCAGACCCAAGACCCTGGAAGAGTATATCAGCCAAAATCACCTGGTTGGAGAGAAGGGATCCCTCAGGCATCAGATCCTGAAAGGTACCATTCCCTCCCTTATCCTTTGGGGTCCGCCGGGTACCGGTAAAACGACCCTGGCGCACATCATCGCTGAGGAGAGCAAAAGGCCTTTTTACACCCTGAGTGCCATCAGCAGTGGGGTTAAGGATGTTCGCGAGGTGATCGATAAGGCCAAATCGGCCGGCAACCTGTTCACCACCCGAAATCCCATCCTTTTTATAGACGAGATCCACAGATTCAGCAAGGCACAACAGGACTCCCTGCTGGGCGCGGTGGAAAAGGGGTGGATCACCCTCATCGGGGCCACCACCGAAAATCCCAGCTTTGAGGTCATCCCGGCCTTGCTTTCCCGCTGCCAGGTCTACATCCTTAACCCCTTCGGAAAGGAAGACCTGGAGATCCTCCTGAAGCGTGCCATGGCCGAGGACCCGGTTCTCCGGGAAAAGACCATCGACCTGAAAGAAACGGAAGCCCTGCTGCGCCTCTCGGGAGGGGATGCGAGGAAATTGCTGAATATCTTTGAACTGCTGGTAACTTCTGAAGCTTCAGAAAAGGTCGTGATCACGGATGACCTCGTGCTGTCGAAAGTACAGAAGAACACCGTGCTGTACGACAAGACCGGGGAGCAGCATTACGACATCATTTCGGCCTTTATCAAATCCATCCGTGGCAGTGATCCCCAGGCGGCTGTCTATTGGCTCGCCAGGATGATCGAAGGGGGAGAAGATGTAAAATTTATTGCCAGGCGCTTGCTTATCCTGGCGTCGGAGGATATCGGCCTTGCCAACCCCACGGCCCTGGTGATCGCCAACAGCACGTTCCAGGCCGTGACCACCATAGGCTACCCCGAGGCACGTATCCTGCTGAGTGAATGCGCCATTTATCTCGCGACGAGTCCCAAGAGCAACGCGAGCTATACAGCCATAAAAAATGCCCAAATGGCAGTGAAGGAACACGGGGACCTCCCCGTGCCGCTTGAACTGAGGAATGCGCCTACCCAACTTATGAAGGACCTCGGATATGGGGAGGAGTACAAGTACGCCCATGATTACGAGAACAATTTTGTACAGGCAGATTTCCTGCCCGGTCCCCTGAAAGGCTCAGTATTCTATTCCCACGGAAATAATAACCGGGAAAATGCGATCAAAGAATTTCTTAGCCGTCGCTGGAAAGATAAATACGAGTATTAGAATTTGATCTGCAATTCTTCCTGCAGGCGGTCATTACCCTGATAAAATTCAAATATCCACTTCCCGTCCTTGAGATACAGGATCCCGTTCTGCCCTTTCCTTTCGGCCAGATATAGATTGGGCATAGAAGTTTCCCTAAGGTAGAACTGAATACTCGGGGCTGTATCAACGAGCTGATAGCCCGTTTCCGTCCTTTGGGCGTAAAGGGAAGCCGTCAGGGGCAATGTCTGCACTTCCTCCTGGGCAATTGCCTGCTCAAGGGTCACAGCCTCCGTCTTTTCCTCCGGCATGGTGAGTGAAGTGGTCTCTTCCTTATCCCCGGCTACAGGCGGCACTGCCACGGTTTCATCTTCCTCAGGCTCTTCAGCATGAGGCGTCTCTGAGGCAGGGGGCAGACTCTTTACGTCATCCCCGAATTTCAACACTGCCGGTGCGGGTTCAGCAGGCTTCTGGTAGGTATACTTAAATCCTTTTAGAGACGAAAAAGCTTCCTTCAGGGCCTCGCGATAGGCCTCCACGAATTGCTTGACCTTACTGGAACCCACCCGGGTCCTGAATTGCTCATTTCCTTCGCAATCCTCAAAGACCACCGCAACCTTTGTCGTGAACATGTTCGACTGGTTATCCAGGGAAGTAAATAAGGCTGAACAACGATTGGTGTTCACCTCTTCCGGTACTGCATTGTCATAAAATACATTCATCCCTTTTTCGGTAAGGTGGTATTTTACCAGGGTGCTGGTCTGATATTGATTCTCGCCCCGAAATCCCTCGAATTGAGTGGGTACCACCACATATTTGTAGTTGTTGAGAACGGATTGGGAAAAAGCGGTTAACCCCAGCAGGAGAAAAATTACGAGTACACTGTTTTTCATGGTCAAAGCCTATCTGTTGGCTCCCCAAGATAGGATATTTAATCCTATCTGAAAAGACGCGTAATGGCTGTCTGCCAGGTTTTGGTATGCCAGGAGATTATTGGCCAGGACGTAGAAATTCACCGGGCCCGCCTGTATGTTCAGCCCCAGTCCCAGGTTGGTCATGGAGAACTTATCAACGGTGTAGGTTCCTTTGAGGCTCAGGATATTACCAAATCTTCTGAGGTAGAATGCGGTAAGGGCAGCCTGGGGGCCACGGGGCCTGTTGACGGCGTGAAGCTGCAGACCTGTTGCATTCCTGAACGGAGTACGCACATCGGCGTCCGTGACCCCAATATCACAGTCACAGTCCAACTCACCGCCGACCGGTTCCCCGAAATTGTAGCGGATAGAACCGTAGAGCTGGGTGGGCCTGAAAGTGATGTAACTGGAATTATTATCCTCAAAAGGCAACTGGGCCTCGATCTCGTCCACCAGGTCCTGCCAGAAATCAGAATTGGCATCGTCAAATGCATCGGGGAGTATGGCTTCTACCCCTTCCGTGGTCGCCCTTCCCTGAAGAGAATACCCTTTTACATCGCCCGAATGATAGACAAACCCAAGGTCGAGCAGGCTCCCGGTGATCACGGTTTGGGAATTGAGCTGATAGGTGAATCCCAGGTCTATACCCAATCCGAGATCACCTCCGAATAAGGCTCTTTTAGAAATGACCCCCCCAACAGATCCGCTCGACTCATCATTGAGGATGGCCCGGATCTCCTCCAGGCCCGAGGTCCTCAATTGCATATCTGCATCGAGTGTATGGGAAAGGAGGTTATTCTGTCCTTCTTGTGTTATAAAGTATCCCGAATTGGTAGAGGAATGGAAATCATAGATCCCAGAATACAATTTGGCACGGGCCCCAACGATCAGGTTGCGATCCATCACCTTATTGATCCCGAAATGAAAAACGGTCAATCCCTCCCCCCGGGTCTTGAGATGTCCCAGGTCAAAACGCCTTCCCAGCTGATCGGCATTTCCCTCAAAAGCCAGGTAGGCCAAATCCTGGGGCCAGTAGAGGATAGTATTCGACTCAAAGTAAACACCAAAGGAATAAAAGGTATCTGGATTCTTTCCGCTCCTGAACCCACCGTGAAGGAGGTCTACCTGAATGGTGGCACCGAATTCATCCCTTTTGGTCATCCCGTTGAGCGCCCGGGTCCGCACTTTTTGATTGAAGTCGACCCCGTCATTGGCAAACAGGTCATTTACGGTGATCCCGCTACTGCCGGCCTGAGCGTAGATTCCCGAAGTAAGAGGAACACCGGCATACCAGGAATAAGAGGTCTCTACTCCCGGATTTAACAGGATGGCCTGGGGAATTTCCGTGAAATCATAGAGCAACTCCCTATTCTGCGATAGAAGGAAGCCAGTGCCCAGGAAAAAGGCCGCTAATAAGGGCTTCCATAATCTCATTTTAATCGAAGTCTGAATTTGCCACTGGACCTGAAGATAATCATAGGGTCCGGTAAGCTGGAAACGCTATTGTTGTCGCCTAAATTTCTGGCATTCACCCGTACCTGGGAAGTATTCCGGATGATGTCCAGACTGCGACCTGTTGGGGTTCCATAGGCAGTTTCCCTCCTGAGGACGGCCGTAGGAGCAGGATCCAGAGAAAAGAATTCCGTATCCAGGACATTACCCCCGTCGTCCAGGTATTCAAAAAGGATCTCCAGGGGTTTGCTGGTCGTATTCTCCAGCTCATACGTGATCGCCCCGTCCTGCACATTATCTGCGAAGTACTGCTCGTTAAAGGCATCGAAATTAAAGGTCTGGATATACCATACGGCTCCGGTGGCATCGTTGATCACACTTTCAGGGCTTTCCACATACAGGATGCTCGCCTCTACGGTAGGAATGATATCAAGGTCGTTGAACTGATCGAAGTTCTGTTCCTCCACACATGAGGAAGTAATGCTCAGAAATAGGATAAGAAAGAGATAGTGAATTTTCTTCATCTCGAGCGCTTCTTGAAGGGACCGGAAAGGCCTAAAAGATGGGTCTTTCCCCCTGCTACCCTATATAACTTTATAAATACGATTTTATTTCACTCAGATCGTGAATGATGGAGCCATACTCGTGAGGGGGTTCGTTGTGTACATTGAGATGGATCGTATGAAATCCTACGGCCCTGGCGCCGAGTATGTCTGCTTCCAGGTTATCACCGACCATGATCGCATGCTGTGGTTTTGCCCCCGTGCGCTCGAGGGCCAGGTTAAAGATCCAGGGATCCGGTTTTTTTACTCCGGCCATCTCCGAATTGATAACCTGGTCAAAATAGGCGGCAATTCCGGAATTCATCAACTTTTTCGCCTGTATCTCCTCAAAGCCATTGGTGATGATGTGGAGGCGATAGGTAGGTCTTAAATATTCCAGGACTTCCCTGGTGTAGGGCACCAGGTGATCATGGGAGGAAAGGTGTTCGATATAGGAATTCGCGAGACTGTGTATCATCTCATCCTCCACCCGGTAACGGACAGAATCGAAGACCGTCCTCAACCTTCTGTACCGCAGGTCTTCCTTCTCGATCTTACCTTCTCGGTATAACTTCCAAAAAGCGAGGTTGGCGGGGACGTATGCGGCCAAAAAGATATCCAGGTCCAGGTCAATCCCGTGATCTGAGAATATCTTTCTAAAGGTCAGGGCTGAATTTTTTTCAAAATCCCACAGGGTATGATCCAGATCAAAAAATACATCGGTTACCAGATCCCTATACATAATACCTTTCAATCATTTTAGCGTACAGTTGCAACCAGTTGATCTTTCCTTCCGCACCGAGCAATTCGTTGGAGAACACCGTGATAAAGTGGCCACCAACCTCCTTGACCACATCGTGTAGCTCATCCAGTTTTTCGAATATCTCCTCTTCAGAATTGCATTTGAGCAGGGCGTAATCATGGACCGCAAAGGGATGTATCTTTACGGGTTGCTGCACTTCCTGGGGGATGTCGTAAAAGTAGAAGGAAGTGCAGGTTCCGGCCTTGAACCCCATTTCGTGGGTATATCCCATGGAATAATCGTCCGTGAATTCAGCAGCAGCCAGATTTCTGTAGGTTTCTGGAACATCGACCCTGTTGTAGCGGAGCCTGACAAAATTAACGGGCCTGTTGATCACATTAGAGAGATTTTCCTTCTCTTCCTTGAGCATTTCCATATTGGCAAATGAACTATAGGAGGCTGCAAGGGCCACTGCATCGTAATCGGCTACCGATTTAATTAGGTATTTAAAGCGATTGTTCTCCGTAGAGATATTTTTGTCATACCTGGAATACTGGGCAAACTGGAAGAAGAAAATAGCCGGGAGTTTGTGTCTTTTGTGGATCCCGATAAGTTCCTGGAAATTATCGTAGGGATCCTTCCTGAGATTCAGCAGTACCGCCAACCTTTGGGAGACTCTTCTGAACCTGAGTGAGAAGAGATCCAGCAACATTCCTATCCCGGTCCTGAAAAATCCCCTGTGTGCAAAACTATGGGAAACTGGAACATCGATCACAGATGTATTGCGCACAGGTTTGGATGCTGCATTGAGGGAAGGGAACCTTTCCTGCAGAATGTTCAGCATCTTTTGAGCCCAGAGGTCCACCACCGGTAGTTTGAGAAAATCGTGTTCATAGGCCAGGCTTTCCTTAAGAGGAAAACGTCCTACGAGATCCTTCACATGGGGAAAGTATTCCTCATAGCGCGAAAGGAGATAAAAGCTCGCCGCAAATATGTCAAAGGGTAAATTGCTGCGTTCCCCTGTAGGGAAAAAACACGGCAAATCGTCCCATTTACCGATGGCCAGGTTCATATTCCGCACTCCTTGTTCGAATAAAAGGGTATGGCTCCTGACAAAGAATTCGTTCTGGAGAGGTTGTTTAGTGTAGGTGATCTTAGGTCCTGTATGCCTTATAAAATCCTCTATCTTGGTGGTAAATCCTACCTCTATCTGCAGCATACGGGTAAAGACCTGCTTCATGATATAGGTAAACCTGGGAGTAATCTTATGGGTGTAGATCAACAACATATCATATAAGATGTTGGTCAGCAAAACTGAAAAAGGCCTTTTCCGTCACGATCAGGTGATCGAGAACCCTTATATCCAGTACCTCAGCCGCTACCTTTAACTTCCTGGTGATGGCCTTGTCGGCCTCACTGGGTTTAAGTGCCCCGGAGGGATGGTTATGAGCCAGGATAAGGGCTACTGCACCCAGCTCCAATGCCTCCCTTAGCACCAACCGCACATCTACCAGGGTACCTGTGATCCCCCCTTTGCTCAACTGAGATTTGTGGATCACCCTGTTGGCATTGTTGAGGTAGAGAATCCAGAATTCCTCGTGCTGCAATTCAGACAGAACGGGTTCGAGCACCGCAAAGGCATCCGCACTGCCCGAAATATGACTGAGTTCCCCAGTGGATTCCTCCCTTCTCCTTCGACTGATCTCCATGGCCGCAGCGATGGTCACCGCTTTCGCTTCCCCGATTCCCCGGAATTTCATGAGTTTTGTCACAGACATCCTGCCGAGTTGAGTGAGACTGTCATCGGATTTTTTCAGAATTTTTTTAGCCAGGCTCAGCGCTGAATCTTCCCTGTTTCCGGATCCAATCAGGATGGCGAGGAGTTCGGCATCCGTGAGTCCGCCTCTCCCCCTGACCATTAATTTCCTTCTGGGTTTATCATCCTCTGCCCAGGTTTTAATGGAGAAAGACACCGGGTTTTTTTCCATGGTTAAAGATAAACAACTAATATTGTTAAAGTAGTCTTTGCACTGCAATTAAAAAGCACCTATGAAATCTTTATTCGACGAAGAAGCCTTCAATGAGATTCAGAGAAGAGTGGGAGAATTGAAGTCGACTAAGCAGGGGTTGTGGGGAAAAATGAGCGTAGGTCAGATGGTATGGCATTGCCAGGTTCCGCTTGCCCTGGCCATCAAAAACAAGCCCACCCGAAAAAAAGGAAGCCTCTTCATTCGGGTATTCTTCAAGAAATCCCTGTACAACGACAAGCCCTGGCGCAAAAACCTGCCCAC
Organism: Muriicola sp.; assembly: GCF_041567615.1. Lineage (GTDB taxonomy): Bacteria > Bacteroidota > Bacteroidia > Flavobacteriales > Flavobacteriaceae > Muriicola. The sequence goes on along the minus strand of NZ_JBFGBM010000053.1, from coordinate 2,954 downwards.
CTCCCCTTTTGCAAAGACAAAAGAACCCAAGGATTTTACGGTAGAGCGCTATAAATTACTCGACCTTATTGCCCAGTTCCACGATCTCAAAAGCAGGGCTGCCTGGAACCCCCACCCTATCTTCGGTAAACTCACGCACGAGCAATGGGGACAAATGAACTATAAACATCTGGATCACCACCTCAGGCAATTCGGGGTGTAAGCATAGATATGACAAGAAAAAAGCCCTTGATATTCAAGGGCTTTTCTTTTTGATTCCAAGAAGTATTATTGTTTGTTTTCCGGTTTACCTACTTTTTCTACTTCTTCCTTTTGTTTCCTGATATTCTCTTTTCCTTTTTTGATTGTTTCTTCCAGTTCATTCAATTTTACCTCTGCCTGATTTATTTTTTCTTCCTTTTTCCTCAGAGTCTCCTCATCCGCACTTTTTTCTTCACGTTGTTTCTTTAGTTTTTCCCGGGCCTCTGCTACCTCTGCCCTTCCCTTTCTCAGTGTTTGTTCATTTTCCTTTAAACTCTGCTCTGATCTCTCGATCTTTTCCTTGGCCATCGATGCCCGGTATTGACCAAATTCTTTCCCGGACATATCTCCTTTATTCCTGCCATAAGCACCTCCCTGACCGCGATCCGTTTTAGTGGCATCTTCATCCATCTCCACTTCACGGACCTTTTCTTTCACCTTTTCATCCTCTTTTTTCACTTTCCCTTTGGCCTTTTCTTTTTGGGATTGAGCTTTTTCTGCAGCCTCTTTCGGTTCTTCTCTCCCCTCCTCTACTTCCTCCTCAACTTGCTTTTGAGCCTTGTTTACCTTCTCTTTCTTACCCTTACCTTTGTCCTGTGCCTTGCTCTGGGCATAAGTGGTCGTGCCCGTCATGGCTATCAGAGCAAACAGCATAAGAATCGTTCTAATTGCTTTTTTCATTTCTGTTTGTTTTGAGATTAAATACTATCTAATGCCTTTAAGGCTGATTCTACCTCTTCGGCTTTCTTCTCTACCTCCTCCACGGTTTCGTCTACTTCTTTCTCCACCGCTTCGATCGTGTTTAGATCTTCTTCCAGCGCTTCCTGCTCCTTTTTGGTGTCCCTGCAGGAGATAATGGCCAGGAAGAAAGCTGAAAACAGGTACATACTAACTTTTTTCATATCTGTCTACTTCTTGATTACGTGCACTAAACGGGTTCTGACTCCTATTACTACCTTTATATTGCTGACTTTCATTGAATTAAAGATAATAAAATACCAACCCAATTTCATAATATATTCCGGAGCGCCTTAAGGTTCAGACCACCGTAGTTCCCCGAACTCATAAACAGCAAGACCGCATCTTTATAACTTCGGCCAAAGACAAACTTCTCAAATGCATCTGCTTCCGTAAAGATCTGGAGGTCGTTCCTCTGAAAGGAAGTCACTATCTGTTCCGGGGTCACTTCTTTTAACCGCTTTATTTTAACGGATTCCGGCAAAAAGAAGACAACAGCTTCATCGACAGCGTCGAGTGCTCCCCTGTATTCCTTTAAAAATTCCTCATTGAAACTACTATAGGTATGCAACTCCAAAAAGGCGATGACCCTCTTGTCGGGATATTGTTCTTTTACTGCCGCAGTGGTCGCAGCCACTTTGCTGGGAGAATGTGCAAAGTCCTTGAATATCAACGAAGTGTCTGATTCTCCTATTTTCTCCAGCCTTTTGGAAGCCCCGCTGAATGAGGATATGGCCTGGTAGAAATCGTCCTCGTCAACACCCATTTGCTGACAGATCCACTTGGCTCCCGCTATATTGTTGAGGTTGTGCTTACCGAAGACCTCCAGCGGCAGAGGTCCTTCTTCTGTATCTAAATAAGTCCTGCCTTTATGTATGCTGTAAGGAGGAGTACGGTAGGGAAATTTGCGGATGGTGTTTGAAGAGCCTTCAATTACCCTGACCACTTCCTCATCTTCTTCATTATAGGTGATACTTCCCCCGTTGACTATACTATCCACGAAGGCGGAAAACTGTGAGACGTAATTTTCATAGGTGGGAAACACGTTGATGTGGTCCCAGGCGATCCCGCTTAGCAGGGCGATATTGGGTTGATACAAATGGAATTTGGGACGACGGTCTATGGGAGAAGAAAGGTATTCATCCCCTTCCAGTACGATAAAATCATTTTCTTCAGTCAGGTGAACCATCCTGTCAAAACCTTCCAGTTGGGCCCCCACCATAAAATCCACCTTCCTGTCGTGATATTTCAGCACATGAAGGATCATAGAAGTAATGGTGGTCTTCCCATGGCTGCCCCCGATGACCACCCTGGTCTTGTTCCTGGATTGTTCATAGAGGAATTCCGGGTAGGAATAGATCCTGAGTCCGAGTTCCTGGGCTCTGAGCAATTCCGGATTGTCATCCTTCGCATGCATCCCCAGGATTACGGCGTCGATATCACTATCGATCTTCTCAGGAAACCATCCGAATTCTGCCGGCAGAAGACCCTGCTCCCTTAACCTGGTTTTCGAAGGTTCATAGATCACATCATCGCTTCCGGTGATCACATACCCTTTGTCATGCAAAGCCAGGGCAAGGTTATGCATGGCACTTCCGCCAATGGCTATAAAATGAATCCGCATTGTTCCGTTTATTTCTGAACAAAGATAGCCTTTGAAAAGTGCTTCCCAAACCCTAGAGGCATCCTTATTCTCACTATCTTAGAAACTCGTTTTGCCGTTGAATTGGAGCAAAAGATCAACATACATGAGACCGCATTTGTAACAGCTGCGTTCAGGGCCGCTGACAGCGACCTGAGCAGGGATACCTTTGCCTATTTGTGGGCAAACCAGGTCACAGACCGGCATGCAAACCGGTATCGTCAGGCCGTTTCCCTTCATGAAGGCGTGGCTCATTGCCTCAGGAACCGATATTTCATGGACACCATTCAAAACCTATTTGATACGGGTAAGATCGATGCCTTGCTTAATTTCG
>NZ_JBFGBM010000052.1:0-14323 GCF_041567615.1 Muriicola sp. | reverse complement strand
GCACGAAGGTTACCTGGGGTTTTAAGGGGAAGAACAAATTTCCTATGAGCATTATGATGCTCTTTATGAATATGGACAAAGCGGTGGGCAAGGATTTTGAAGAGGGACTGTCTACACTTAAAAACAAACTCGAAACAAATACACAGTAATGGATACAAATATGGTAGGCTGGTTCGAGCTCCCTGTGGAGGATATGGACCGAGCAAAAAAGTTTTATGAGGCTGTATTTGACGTTCAAATCCACGTTCAGGATTTCAATGAGTTACTGATGGGCTGGTTCCCGTTCGCAGATGGAAAACCCGGTGCCATGGGTTCACTGGTAAAACACCCTGATTTTTATTACCCCAGCAATACTCAAGGCCCACTGCTCTATTTTTCCTGCGAGGACGTAGCCGTGCAAATAGGCAGGATTGAGAAAGCAGGTGGAAAGATCCTTCAAACCAAAAAGCTGATCAGTGAAGATGTGGGGTATATGGGCCTGTTCCTTGATTCGGAAGGGAACCGTATCGCCCTCCACTCCCGTCAGTGAAATTCACAGGTAAAAGATAGGTGCCTCTGCCCGGGCACCAAAGCGGATGGGAATATAACTGGTTCCTACTCCTTTGGAGACATACATTCGTGATTCTTCGCTCTCATACCATCCATCGAGGTATCTGCCGCTTCCTCCGGGTTTGTAGAATTCCTTTCCAAAGAACTGGATCTGCCCCCCGTGCGTATGGCCGCAAAGGATGAGTTTGATCGGGATCTTCAGTTTTTTGTTCAGCAGGTCTATTGTATCCCTGTATTCAGGGCAGTGATTCAGGATGACGGTTTCCAAGGAAGGGTCGGCCTCTGAAACAGCCTTGGAGTAATCCGGAGAACCGTTGAGGAAATCATCTATCCCCGTAATGTTGAGTCTCCGATCTCCTTTCACAAAAGGGACGGTTTCATTCACCAGTAATTTCCCGTTGTATTTCCCAAAGAGTTTTCGGTAATCCTCATGGGTGATCTTTCCGTCGTATTCCTTATTTCCCATGATGACCACTTTGGGAATCTCTGAGGGTATCATCCTGAGGAATTCCTCCAGCAGGCCCAATTGTCTTGGGTGGTTGATGGAATCCCCGGTGAAGCAAAGCAGGTCAGGTTCTTCGCGCTTTATCCGGCGGGCAATCCAGCCGTGGTAAGCCTTGATCTCTCGAATATGGAGGTCCGTGAACTGTATCAGTTTGATATAGGGGCTTCTGTCTTTTCTTATATCGTGACGCGACCAATCTACCAGATAGGTCTCTATCCAGAAGGCATCCAGAAAAATTAATCCCGTAATGCCGAGAAATGATAGGATTATGAAATTCCGTCTGCTGATCTGCATCTCAAAAGAAGTTAGTCCAAATCGCAATACTTCCCGTTCCTGACAGGATTACCTGGCGAGCTCAATCAGCGCAACGGAGTAAGGATTGTCCAGGGTCACGCGACCATTCTGGACTTCAACAAGGGTTTCGGAATAGGTGTCGTACAATTGGGTGCCATCCCCGAAAAATCCCTTTACCCAGAGGGATTTCTTTCCCTTGGGCAGGTCGAGTCCGACAACTACCTTGTCCCTGTACTCCCCGTCGGTAAAAGTCCGGCTGAACACATAGGGTTTTTTGGCCAGTCGCTTGTGTTTTCCGGCACCTATGGCAGGATGTCTGCTCCTGAACTTGCCCAGTTTCTGCCAGTGGGTGAGTACTTCCCTTGTGGAAACACTGTCCAGTTCACCCCAATTCATAAAGGATCTCAGGGTGGCGTCACCTTCTGTCCCTTCAATGGTGAGGTCTCTGGAGGTCTCATCCCCGTAATAGACCTGAGAGGTCCCCGGAGTGAGCAGCAATACATTCGCCGCGTGGAAGGGTTGTTTGCGGTCCTTGTCGAAAGGACTGCCGTCATCATGAGAGGTCAGGTAATTGAGTACCCCAATGCCTTCTAATTTGGTGTGCAGCAGGTTGCTGTATTTTTTGAAGATCTGCTCATAATTCTTGTGGGCATCGGTCTTGAGTTCAAAATTGATCAGGCTTTGAAAGCCGTGGTTGAAATAATCGACCTTTTTATCCCCGAAATCGAATTCCCTCCCACCGGAGATCCCGTAGTTGTATACTTCTCCAACCATATAGAAAGGGGTGTCATCCAGTACCTGATCCGGATGTTTCTTCTTCCAGGTTTCGAAGGCGTAGGAAGCTTCCTTGTACAGTTCTGCCCATGCCTTTTCATCAGCGTGCTTTACTGTATCCACCCTGAAGCCATCGATCCCGAGCTCATTGACGTAGTCTGTCAGCCATTTGATGATATAAAACCTGGGAGCCCTCGGATACCCGGTCCTGTCAAAGAACAGCTGTAATTCATCGAGTTCCATGCTCAGTCGGCCTTCCTCTTTCCATTTGGCAAGAAGGGCATCCGGAAGATCAACGGGCGTATCCTTGGCGGTCTGTATATCAGGCAGATTGTCTACCAGGGTACAGGCAGTGGTGGTCTCATAACTTTGAAAAGTGCAGGTGGGTTCGGTGATCACCCACTCTTCGGGCCAGACGGGATCCTGGTCTGTAACCGGCCCCGTATGGTTGAGGACCACGTCCATCAGGATACGAATACCTTTTTTATGAGCCTTTTTGACCAGGGTTTCCAGGTCCTTCCTCGTCCCGAAATTGGGATCGAGAACGGTCCAGTCCTTGGCCCAGTAACCGTGATAGGCATAGGTGTTCCCGGTCCCTTCATCGGCATCCCCGTGTATCTGTTCCACAACAGGAGTGAACCAGATCGCATTGATCCCCAGGTCCGTGAAATATCCTTCTTCGATCTTTTGGGTGATTCCCTGCAGGTCCCCTCCCATAAATCCCCTAAGAGGTGCTGTTTCGTTGACCCGGTCGAAATTGATATCGTTTTCGGGATTACCGTTGTTAAAGCGGTCCGTAAGCAGGAAATACACATTGGCGGCTTCCCAGTGGAAAGGCACTGTCTCCTCAGTAGTTTCTACCACAGGCTGGGGGTTAAGTGAGGCTTGTTCGGCAGTCTCGGGTTTCGGCTTGCAGGAGCCAAAAAGGGTCACTAAGCACAAAAAGGCCAGTGTTTTATTCATGAAGCAGCTTGTTTGAGGAATGCCTTTTATCTATGTGCTGCCGGGGATATGGTTATTCCAAGGCTACACAATGGCATCAGGCACTAAAATTTCGCCTAAAACTAAAAAATGAAACTGGATAATTAAAATTTATTTGACTGCATCAGGCAGGGATTCCGGGCCTCAATTCTTCCTGTTCAGGACCTTGTACTCCTCGTAGCAGCTGCTCATGGCATCGAGTATCTGCAGGTCATTGGCAGTCGTGATAAAGGAATTGGAAAAATTGCAGTTCGAGAGGATATCCTCTATGTCGACCTTTTCCAGTTGCAGGAGTTCCGTCAGGGTTTCCCGATCGAATTTTGAGGCCAGGAGGTCCCTGATTTCATCGTCCTCTTTGATCAGGCGGAGTTTCTTCATCTGGTTGGGTCGTTTCCCGAACAGATTTCGCAACAGGTCGGCCGGGTTCAGGATGGCGCCCAGCACCTTGGTGACGGCACTCGGATTCTTGTTTCCGGCCTCGTAACTTTTGGACAATCCTGAAATGCTGTACTGGTATGCCGTATTGATGGGCAGGTTCTTTACATCGATCTCGAGGTAACCTGTGAGCTGGTAAGGTCTCACGATGACCTCCTCCAGGGCATAGGCCAGTTCTGTCAGTGCTATTTTGGTATCCCCGAAACGAAACATATCGTTGGTCACCCGTATCTTCTGGGATTTAAAGCCGAGATAGGAGAAATAAAGGGTGTCATTTACAGCGGCCCGAATGGTAAAATCCCCTTCTGCATCTGTGATGGTCCCTATCACCTGGTTCAGGTTGACCACGTGAACACTTTCCAGGGGCTCTTCGGTCTGGGCATTGATCACCTTCGCACGGAATTCCTGCAGCATTTCCCGGGCAGGTTCGTCCTGAGCCCAAACAAGGTAAGGACCGAATGCAACGACTGCCAGTAAAATTATTTTCCTCAATTTCATGCTACAGGCACGAATAAACCAAAAAAAGTTTTTTTGAACTTCCTATTTAATATACAATTAACTAATAAAATCCATCCCTGGATTTGTTCTTTTTCTTACCGGATCTGCGGCCGCTTTTCTTCGCTTTGGATCGGCGCCCCCCGTCTTCCCTTCTCCTTTCTTTTTTCTTCCTTCGGCCTTTGTCTCTGCCTTTCCTTCCGCCGCTTTCCGGATTCTTGGATACCTCTACATTAACATAGCGGCCATCTACCTTGAAATCTCTGAACGTATTGAGGATCAGGTCTGTGAGCGAAGCATCCGTATTAAAGAAGGAAAAGCTGTCCTTTACGTCCACCCTGTTCACGTCCTCCTTCCCAACGCCGAGCGTTTCCTTGAGGAAATCCTTGAGCGACATCCAGTCGTATCCATCCTTTTCACCCACATTAATAAAATAACGCACCGAGTTGCCGCTAGGTTCCTCAGCACCAGGCATATCAGACAGGGAACCCTTGCCTCCGGCATTCTCAGAAGTGTTGAGGTCTTTCACCTTGCTGTAATAGGAATAGAAGCGGGTAAATTCAACAGAGACGATCTTTTTGATCAATTCTTCCCGATCTATCCCTTCGAGGACATCGTGTATGGCCGGGAGGTAATGGTCCACTGCTTCATTGATTTTCGTATTGCGGATCTTGCTGGCCAGATGATAGAGTTGAATCTCACAGATCTCTATCCCGGTGGGTATCTTCTTTGCCTCGAATTTCTGTTTGATGATATTCTCTATGGTCTTGATCTTTCTCAATTCACTCCTCGTGACGATGACCATGGATATGCCCGATTTTCCAGCCCTTCCCGTACGCCCGCTACGGTGGGTATAGGTCTCGATCTCATCGGGCAACTGGTAGTTGATCACGTGGGATACGTCGTCAACATCGATTCCTCTGGCTGCCACATCGGTGGCTACGAGCATCTGGATTTGATTCTTGCGGAAAGCGTTCATCACCAGGTCCCGCTGGTTCTGGCTCAGGTCGCCGTGCAGGGCTCCGGCGTTGTACCCATCCTCGATCAGTTTTTCCGCTACGCGCTGGGTATCCCTTTTGGTGCGGCAAAAGACCACGGAAAAGATCCCGGGATTAGCATCGGCAAGCCGCTTGAGAGCCTCATAACGGTCCCTGCCGCTCACGACGTAATATTCGTGTTGCACGGTGTCTACACCCGTGTTCCTCCCGCCCACGGTGACCTCCACAGGATTATACATGAATTTTTTGGCAATGGCAGCCACTTCCTTAGGCATGGTGGCTGAAAACAACCAGGTGGATTTCTCCTCCGGGGTAGTGGAAAGGATATCCTTAATATCCTCGTAGAAGCCCATATTCAGCATCTCATCGGCTTCGTCCAGGATGCAGTAATCGATCCTGGAGATATCGATCAATCCCCTGCCGATCATGTCTTTCATCCTTCCGGGGGTAGCCACGATGATCTGAGCACCCTTCTTGATCAGTCTGGCCTGTTCTGTAATACTGGCTCCGCCGTAAACAGCGACGATATTAAGGCCTTTGACGTATTTGGAATACAGCTGCATCTCATTGGTGATCTGCAGGCAGAGCTCCCGGGTGGGAGAGAGAATGATGCCCTGGGTGGTCCGACTTTCACTGTGTATCTTCTGGATCAGCGGGAAACCAAAGGCAGCTGTTTTTCCCGTACCCGTCTGAGCAAGGGCAACCAGGTCGGTCTCATCTTCCAGTAAAATGGGAATGGTTTTTTGCTGTACTTCCGAGGGGTTCTCAAATCCGAGGTCGGCTACAGCCTGCAACAGGGCTTCATTGAGCCCAAGCGCTTTAAATGAGTTCATAAACGTTACTTTACGCAATCGCAAATACGGATGTTGCATAGAGCGGTTATCGAAATAACGTTGTGGTACTCAGCGCAACACATGCTATACCAGCGGCTAAATTAAGGCGCAAAGGTACTGCTAAATCTCCATACGGCGCTGATTTATGTGAGATTTGTTTGGAGTGATCAGTTTTTGTACTCCCTTTTTTCGAGGTGTCGGAGCAATTGGGTCACCGCCCTGGCCCGGTGGCTGATACGGTTCTTTTCCTGCAGGGTGAGTTCGGCAAAGGTCTTCTCGAAACCTTTTGGACGAAATACCGGGTCATAGCCAAATCCTTTTTCCCCTTTGGGTGATTCAGTGATCTCTCCTTCCACCTCGCCCCTGAAAAGATAGGATTCCTTACCATCACAAAGGGCAATAACCGTTGTAAATTGGGCTTTCCGGTTAGTTTTATCCTGCATTTCCCTCAGGAGTTTCTCTGTGTTTTTGGCTTCATTTTTAGGAGTGCCGGCATATCGGGCTGAAAAAACGCCCGGGGCACCGTCAAGGGCATCCACCTCAAGCCCTGTATCATCTGCAAAACAGGGATATCCGTAATTTTTTAAAACAAAAGAAGCTTTCAGAAGGGCATTTCCCTCCAGGCTGTCTGCTGTTTCCTGTATCTCTTCCCGACAGCCGATGTCCTCCAGGGTCAGAAGGGTGATATGAGGGGGAAGTACCTGCCGAATCTCACGGATTTTATTGGGATTGTGGGTGGCGAAAACCAATTCCATAGCCTGGTATTTTTGAGGTCCTTAAGATTGAAAGTCAAAAATAGTAATTTTGCAACCTACCTACTGAAGACCTTATGAACTTGAGAATCCCTCCTATAGTCTTTTTTTCTCTTACAGCGTTTTTCATGTACCTGCTGGCTGAATTCCTTCCTGTGGGATATTTTGATTTCTTCGGCAGGTTGTACCTCATGGGAATCCTCCTTGTCCTGGCATTGGCGATCGCGATCACGGCCCTGATACAATTCTTGAGGGCAAGGACTACGGTGGATCCTTTACATCCGGACAAGGCATCTTCCCTTGTAACACGGGGCGTGTATTCCATTTCGAGAAATCCCCAATATCTCGCATTACTCATGGTGCTGCTGGCCTGGGGTTTATGGCTGGGCAATGCTTTCAATGTGCTGCTTGCTGCCGGATTTGTCTCCTTGATGAATCGGTTTCAGATCAGCAGGGAAGAAGCCAGTCTGCAGGAAAAGTTTGACAACGAATACCGGCAATACTGCATAAAGGTTCGACGCTGGTTCTAATTTTGGATCCCTCCGAGTCCTGCCGGAATAATAATCTCTTCGACTTATCGTTTAATTTATTAGTAAAATAGCTTATATATTATTATATTAGCTTAAATACTTATAAAATGCTGGCTATCATAACAGGGGATATTGTGAATTCCGGCTTATATCCCGCAGGTGACTGGATGCCTCGATTGAAAGAGGTGTTGAGCAGGGCCGGTAATCAGCCCAAGACATGGGATATCTACAGGGGAGACGAATTTCAGCTGAAGACCACAAAAGACAGAGCCCTGGAACTCGCTTTACAATTAAAGTCGACTCTGAAGACCATCAGGGACCTGGATGTTCGGATTGCTATAGGTTTGGGAGATGAGTCCTTTGCCGGCAACAAGATCACGGAATCCAATGGTTCGGCATACCGGAATTCGGGCCGGCTCTTCGCCGAACTGAAGTCGGGCCGGCAGTCCCTGGCGATAAGAAGTCCGTGGGCCGATAAGGATCAGACGATGAACCTCATGCTGCGTATGGCTCTCAGTTTTATGGATGAGTGGAGCACTGTTTCTGCTGAGACCGTGGCCTGGAACCTTCTGCATCCTGAAAGTTCGCAACAGGAAATGGCTTCGCACTTCAGCATACGGCAATCGGCTGTTAGTCAGCGTCTGAAAAGGGCAAGGACGGATCTGGTGCTTGAATTGCTCGAATTTTATCGTACCTTTTACAAAGAATAGCTGAAATGACCCTGTTTATTAAACTACTGCTTGCACACCTCCTGGGTGATTTTCTCCTCCAACCCGGGAAATGGGTCATCCACAAATCGGCCAATAAGATCAGATCCCCTTACCTGTATCTGCATATCCTTGTACATTTCGTGCTGGTATTGCTGCTTCTGGGCAACTATACGCATTGGCGCATCGCCCTGGTTGTCGCTCTTTCTCATTGGGTCATCGACCTGGGGAAACTCTATTCCGAACCCTTGTTTTTTAACCGGGCCAAGCCATTTCTGATCGATCAGGTGTTCCATCTGCTGATCCTATTCGGCTGTGCGTACTACGGCAACATCATAGGTCAGATAGACTACCTTTTAGGTCTGATAGACTGGGGCCTGGTGACGGCTGTTTTCTTCCTGACATACCCTTCGGCCATCATGATGAATATCCTGCTCGAAAAGATGTCGGATCAGATCTCCCTGGATCATAAATCCCTGCCCAATGCCGGGAAATACATCGGGATGATAGAGCGGCTCTTCGTCCTCATCTTTGTACTTACCGGGCATTGGGAAGGCATAGGTCTGCTCATTACGGCTAAATCCGTTTTCCGGTTCAACGACCTCAAAGAGAGCAACAGCCGCAAGCTCACGGAATACATCCTGATCGGAACACTGCTCAGTTTTGGGCTGGCCATCATTACCGGGCTTATCTATATGTCTTTTTGAACTCCCCGGAATTGTCGGTATGGCGTATCCTGGGGTAACTGCATACAGGGTAGCGAACCCGGCAGGCTTCGACCCTTGCACTGAATTTTGGAATTCACAGAAATTGAGGAGAAATACGGGATTCTTTTTGGCAAATCCCCGTAAAAATTCACGATCCTCTACTTTTATTACGGGTTGATGTGAGCCTCCTTTATTATTCCTACTTTTGCTGCTCAGAGCACCAATGACATGACCACAGTGGAGAGGAAGTATGTTTTCGATTTTGACAGTACCCTGACCAGGGTAGAGGCCCTTGATGTACTGGCTGAGATGACCCTGCAGGGTCGGGCAGACCGGGATGAGATCATCAAGGAGATACAGCATATCACGAACCTCGGGATAGACGGGGACATCTCCTTTACGGAATCCCTCGAGCGCCGGATCAGACTGCTGAAGGCCCACAAAAAACACCTGAATCCCCTCGTTGAAGAGCTGAGGAAGAAGATCTCCAAATCCATTGCCACCAACAAGGAATTCTTCGAGAAATACTCCAAGGACATTTATGTGATCTCCTGTGGATTCAAAGAGTTTATCGACCCCATCGTTGCGGAGTACAAGATCCCCTCAGAACGGGTCTATGCCAATACCTTTACCTTTGACGAGGAAGGCAATATCACAGGTTTTGACGAGGACAATGTCCTGGCCAGCCACAACGGGAAGATCGCCTGCCTGGAGCAACTCAACCTGGATGGAGAAGTTCAGGTGATCGGTGACGGATACAGCGACTATGTGATGCGGGAAGCGGGCATCGCACATAAATTTTTCGCCTACACCGAAAATGTTCACAGGGAAAAGGCCGCTTCCAATGCGGACCATATAGCCCCTAACCTGGATGAATTCCTGTTTGTGAATGACCTGCCCAGGAACCTGTCCTATCCCAAGAACAGGATTAAAATTCTGCTTTTGGAGAACGTACACCCCATCGCCTTTGATAACCTGTCAGAAGACGGTTTCTCAGTGGAATTGATAGACCGCAGTCTCTCTGAGGAGGAGCTGATCGAGAAAATCAAGGGAGTACACGTACTCGGGATTCGTTCCAAGACCCAGATCACGCCCAGGGTCCTGGATGCTGCCAACAAATTGCTGGTTGTGGGGGCCTTCTGTATAGGGACCACCCAGATAGACCTCCACTACTGTCAGAAAAAGGGCGTGGTGGTCTTCAACGCCCCTTACAGCAATACGAGATCGGTGGTGGAACTGGCCGTAGGGCAGATTATCATGCTGATGCGGAACATTTTCCCCAGGAGTGTGGAGATTCACAATGGCCAGTGGAATAAGACAGCGGAGAACTCCAGGGAGGTCAGGGGAAAAAACCTGGGGATCGTGGGTTATGGAAACATCGGGAAGCAACTCTCTGTACTGGCTGAGGCCATGGGGATGAGGGTGTATTATTACGACCTTGAAGACAGGCTGGCTCTGGGAAATGCCAAGAAATGCAATACACTGGAAGACCTGCTGAATGTTTCGGACGTGGTGTCCCTTCACATCGATGACAGTATCTCCAATCACAATTTCATAGGGGAGAGGGAGTTAGCACAAATGCGGGACGGAGCCTATTTCATCAACTTATCCAGAGGATTTGTGGTCGACATACCTGCTCTTGAAAAAGCCCTTAAGAACGGAAAGCTAGCCGGTGCCGCTATCGACGTGTATCCTGATGAACCCCGAAGAAACGGTCCTTTTTCCACTCCTTTACAGGGGATTCCCAACGTGATCCTCACCCCTCATATAGGGGGGAGCACGGAGGAGGCCCAGATGAATATAGCCGATTTTGTACCGAACAAGATCATGGATTATATCAATTCCGGGAATACGGTAGACGCCCTGAATTTCCCGAATATCCGACTTCCCAAGCAAAACAATGCCCACCGTTTCCTGCACATCCACAGGAATCTGCCCGGGGTCATGGCGCATATCAACGAGGTACTTGCCCAGTATGAAATGAATATCTCCGGACAGTACCTCTCTACCAACAAGGAATTGGGGTATGTGATCACAGACCTGGATAAGGATTACAACAAGGATGTCATCAGGGCCTTGAAAAAGGTGGAACACACCATCAAATTCAGGGTGCTTTACTGATGGTGATAGGATTCGTTCCTCAGGATGGTGAATGCCCTGTAGAGCTGCTCCAGAAAGATGAGTCGGACCATCTGGTGTGAAAAGGTCATGTTGGATAGGCTGATGCGTCCCTGAGCCCTGCTATAGACCGCTTCGCTGAAACCGTAAGGTCCTCCTATGACGAAGACGAGCTGACGGACTCCCGCATTCATATATTTCTGAAGTTCCCCGGCAAACGCTACAGAACTGTATCCCTTTCCGTTCTCGTCGAGCAGAATGACGGAATCCGAATCGCTGACAGCTTTCAGGATCACTTCTCCCTCTAGTTGTTTCTGTTCGGGTACGGATCGGTTTCTCGTATTTTTTGGAGGCTGAAGGACCTCCTGTTCAAACCGGATGTAGTGCTCCAGCCTCTTGCGATACTCCTGGATCATGGACTGCAGGCCTTTGTGATCCGTTTTCCCTACCATCAGCAGTTTTATTTTCATGGTTTAAAGGTAAAGTTTTCCGTTCTTTCGGATTCCTCCATGGCATTTGTTTTTACTAATTTTACCTCACAAATTTCATCCATATGATTTCACAGCAAGCCCTGGAACAAGAGATAAGGCAGATCATTGAGAACGGGATTCGGGAAGACGTCGGGGACGGGGATCACAGTTCACTGGCCTGTATCCCTGAAGATACGACAGGGAAGGCGCGACTGCTGGTCAAGGAAGAATGCGTGATCGCCGGGGTGGAATTCGCACGACAGGTATTCCATTACGTGGATCCGGGACTGAAGATGGAGGTGGTCATCCGGGATGGAGAGAAGGTGCGCTATGGGGATGAGGTTTTCTATGTCAGCGGTTCATCCAGGAGTATTCTGTTGGCCGAACGGCTCGTCCTGAACGCCATGCAGCGAATGAGTGCCATCGCCACTAAAACAGCGGCTTACGTGGCCCTGCTGGAAGGGACGGGCACTAAGATCCTGGATACGCGAAAGACGACCCCGGGGATAAGGGCCCTGGAGAAATGGGCCGTAAAGATAGGCGGGGGGGAGAACCATCGTTACGCCCTCTATGATATGATCATGCTCAAGGATAACCATATCGATTTTGCCGGGGGTATTACCAGGGCGATCGACAAAACGAAAAGATATCTAAGGGATCACAATCTGGATCTGAAGATCATCGTGGAGGCCAGGAACTTGAATGAGGTGGAGGAGATTCTCCGTTCTGAGGGTGTTTATCGCATCCTTTTAGACAATTTTAGTTTCGAAGACACCCGGAAGGCTGTCAGCATGATCGGCAGCCACTGCCTGACGGAATCATCGGGAGGGATCAATGAATCGACCTTGCGCAAATACGCTGAATGTGGCGTGGATTACATCTCCTCAGGAGCACTTACGCATTCGGTCAGCAATAAAGACCTGAGTCTAAAAGCCGTGTAAATGAGCAGGGAGGTTGAGGAAAAACTTGAAAAGATACCGATCCTGAACTGGGTCGTAGACCTGCTTAAGAGGATTCAACTTCCCGGTATTCATGGATTGTCTCTGTACGACCTGATGGAGATGTACATCATAGGGATCGTTCAGGGGGCACTTTCCACCAGGGCCAGTTCCATAGCCTTCAGTTTGTTTATGGCCTTGTTCCCACTCCTGATCTTTCTCATAACCCTCATTCCTTTTGTGATCCCGCTGGTAAGCGTGGGGAACCAGGATTTCGATGCCCAGTTCCTGAGATTCCTGGAAACATTCCTGCCTACAGCGACCGGGGAATACTTCGGAGAGATCTACACCCAGATCAAGGACCAGAAACAGGGAGGGCTGTTATCCTCGGCCTTTGTGCTGTCCATTTTCCTGATGACCAACGGGGTGAATGCGATTTTCGGCGGATTCGAGACGTCCTATCACATCGACCTTACCCGCAATTTCTTCAAGCAATACGCCTATGCCCTAATGGTGGGGATTATCCTGTCACTCCTTCTGATTGTGGGAGCGGTGGCCTTTGTGTATTTTGAGTATACCCTGGAATACCTCAATGTGTGGGCGGCCGAATCCCAAGGCGTTGAATTGGACTCCAATGAACTGGTAGGAGCGAGAGCAGGCAAGATCCTCTTTTTCGCCGTGTTGTCCTACTTGACCACGGCCATCCTGTATTATTTCGGTACCTCCCAGGGTAAGCAGGCCCGGTTTTTTTCTTACGGGGCTTTGATGACCACCCTTTTGTTTCTGCTGACCTCTTATCTTTTCGGGGTGTACATCGAAAAATTCGCCAGGTATAACGAACTCTACGGAGCCCTGGGGGGATTGCTTATCCTCATGGTCTACATCTGGCTGAACTCCAATATCCTCCTTCTGGGATTCGAATTGAACGCCTCCCTGACGAAACTGAGGGAGAATGTAAAATCAACAAGTAAAAATGCGTAAAGAAGGCCTGTTTTTCTTATTCCTTTTTTTGTCGATGAGCGGCCTAAGGGGCCAGTCGGTCCTGGGGTACTGGAAGACCATTGACGATGTGACGGACAAACCCAAATCCATTCTGGAGATCTATGAGGAGGAGGATGGGCTGTCTGCCCGGGTGGTGGAGATCCTGGTCGATGGCAGGGAGAACGCCTTGTGTGTGAAATGTAAAGGCACCAGGAAGAATAAGCTCATCAGGGGGATGAATGTGTTCGAGGACCTGAAGAAACTGGATGAATATACCTATGGAGAGGGAGAGATCCTCGACCCGGAGACCGGGAAGGAGTACAGGGTAAAAATATGGATCGACCCGGAAAAACCGGATCGGCTAAAAGTCAGGGGTTATATCGCCTTTTTCTTCAGGACGCAGACATGGACACGCGTATCACCCTGAATCATACTTATGGAAGTATTTGCAGATGTCATATTGCCCATCCCCCTTGAAAGGCTGTTCACCTACCGTCTCCCTGACGGATTGGCTGTGGATCTGGAAAAAGGAATGCGCGTCGCCGTGCCTTTTGGGAAATCCAAGATCTATACGGCTCTGGTATACAGGATCCACACGGATCCCCCGGTGGTCTATGAGGCCAAGGACATCCACGAGGTCATAGACAAGGTTCCCCTGGTGAATGCCGTGCAGATGGAGCACTGGAAGTGGATGGCCTCCTATTATATGTGTACCCTCGGGGAGGTATTCAGAACAGCTGTACCCGGTGCATTCCTGCTGGAAAGCGAGACCCTGGTGCTCAGGAACGGGGAGAAGGAATGGGATGATCAACAGGTCAGCGATCAGGAATTTATGGTCCTGGAAGCCCTGGAACATCAGACATCCCTGAAGATACAGGAGGTCTGTGACATCCTGGAACGCAAGACCGTCCTGCCCCTGCTTCACCGCATGTACGAAAAAGGCCTGATACAACTAAGGGAAACCCTGCACGACCAGTACACACCTAAATATGTACGCACCGTCACCCTCAACCCCAAATACGAATCCGAGAAAGACCTGAATGACCTCCTGGACGAGCTAAACAGGGCTCCCAAGCAGAGGCAAGTACTGCTTACCCTTTTTCAGTTAAGAGCGGTCTCGAGGCTTCCTTTGTCGGCCTCTGAGCTTCAGAAAAAAAGCGGCACTTCTGCCGGAGTGATACGCGGACTCATAGACAAAGACATCCTGCTCGAAAAAAAGATACGCACGGACCGAGTTACTTATGAAGGAGACACCG
>NZ_JBFGBM010000051.1:0-14525 GCF_041567615.1 Muriicola sp. | reverse complement strand
TAGAGGGTGAGCTCCATACCTTCCGAAGAGGTTGAGGCCAGGTTCCGAACGGCGTCGCTGAGGACTGCGTCGGGGGCCGTCTCAGAAGCAGTTTCCTCCCGGGTTCCCGCCATATTCATTTCGACGCGGTATACCCCGTCGTGCAAAGCCTTGTTCCAGGATTCGGTACCGAGAATGGTGTCCGTCCAGTAGGCTTTGATATAATCGTAATAACTCTGATCGCTGCCCATCCAGTTCAGGAGGGATTGCTGGAATTGACGGGTGTCAAAAAGCTCCCTGATGGTAGGCTGGACAAGGCTGTAATGTCCTTTTTTCAACTGGGCATCACCCCATGATTCCAGGAAATGATTAGCCGCCGCAGCAAATTGGGTGCGCTCTGTAGTTTCATTCCAGTTGGTGGAGAAGGTTACGGAAAGGTCTACTTTTTCAAGTCCTTCCGCAAAATCGGAAGCGTTGGGCAGGGTATACATGGGGTTAACCCCATCCATGATGAGCATACCCACATTACCCGACTTCATATCACTGATCAGCTGTTTTACGGCTGCTGGATTTCCCTGGCGCACATATTTAGGCGCATCCGTATCCATGGCTTCGCTGCCGAGCATTTTATTGATAGCCAGGACCACTTGCTGTGCATTGACATCGTCCAGTCCGCTGACCACAACCGCCTTGCTCCCCTTACTCCTGATTTCAGCAGCTGTAGCGTCTACCATGGCGAGGACCGCCTCGCTGAGATCCGTACTGACTCTGCTGTTGTTCAATTTGCCGTAAAGGGCTGCAAGTGCCTTTTTTTGTTCAGACGGTTTCAAAGGAACCCGCTTGTCGGCGTTCGCCCCTGTAAGCGTCATATTGGCTTCGAACTGTATGTGCCTCGACATCTTGCCGTTTTTGGGCACACGCCCTTTGGAATATCCGGCATCGTATCCTCCTCCTTGCCAGTCAGAAAGAAAATCCGCCCCAAAGGAAACGATCAGTTCTGCTTTGTCAAAATGGTAATCGGCCAGCGCCCTTTCCCCGTAGGCACTCTCGAAAGCATTCAAAGCAGCGTCTTCGGAAATGGCGTCGTAAGTGATGTGTTTTGTATTGGGATAGGCCGCCGTGAAGTCGGCGATCAATCTATCCGTGGACGGACTGGCATAGGTCTGGGTCAACAATACTACCTGTTTCCCGGTGCTCGCAAGAGCACCCAGTTTAGATTTCACAGAAGCATCCAGAATGGTCCATTCTACAGGCTCACCGTTGGAGAGCGGTCCCTGTAGCCTCGTGCTGTCGTATAGGGAGAGGACAGATGCCTGAACCCTGGCGTTAGCACTGCCGTTAGTGGCCGCTTCCTTGTTGTTCTCTACTTTGATCGGCCTTCCCTCCCTCGTCTTGATGAGGATGCTGGCAAAATCAAAACCGTTAGTAATAGTGGTGGCGTAGTAATTGGCCACTCCCGGTACGATCCTCTCGGGCTGAACCACATAGGGAATCGATTTGATCACGGGGCCTTCACAGGCAGCCAGCGAAGCAGCTGCAGTACTGAAGCCGATATACTTCAGGAAATCGCGCCTGTTCGTCTTTGAATCGGACAATCCCTCCTTGTCACCGAGAAATTCATCAACGGGAATTTCAGTCGGAAACTCGTTATCTCTCAGCTTTTGAATATTGGAATCCGCGGGGAGCAAGTCCGCCTCGTTCTTCCAGTATACCTTATTTGATGCCATACGATCTATCTGTAATTAGCTTCTGTATTGTTCTTAATAATGACATTTTCCACATTCGAGTCCGCCCAGCTGTGCAGCCGTCAGCTTCTCAACCCCGTATTTCTCGGAAAGTGCCTTGTGGATCTTTTCGTAGTACTCGTTATCCTGCAAGTTTACCTCGGTCTCCCTGTGGCAGTTTATACACCAGCCCATAGTGAGGGGAGCATACTGATACATGATCTCCATCTCTTCCACAGGTCCGTGGCAGGTCTGGCACTCAATACCGGCAACGGATACGTGCTGGGAGTGGTTGAAATAGGCCAGGTCAGGGAGGTTGTGAATACGAACCCATTCTACCGGCTTCGATTCACCTGTATATCGCTGTTCTTCTTCATTCCACCCGACAGCCTTGTACAATTTCTTGATCTCAGCCGTATAGAATTCGTTGGTATACCCGTTGGCCAGATCCTCGGCAGATGGACCTTCCGGGTTGCCCTTGTACTCGTAGATCGACTTGTGACAGTTCATACACACATTGAGGGATGGAATTCCTGAGTGCTTGGAAACTCTTGAAGAAGAGTGACAGTACTTACACTCGATCTTGTTATCTCCTGCGTGGATCTTGTGGGAATAATGGATAGGCTGTATAGGCTGGTAACCCTGGTCTACCCCAATCTGCATCATCCAACCATAGGCGTAATAAGCACTCGCCAGAAGCAAGAAGATCACGGAACACAGGACCAGGAACTGGTTCTTGACAAATGCCTTCCAAATGGGCATCCTTTTCTCCGCCTTTGCTTTTTCAACGACGACGCCGTTCGCCTCAGCGATTCGCCTCAGAGTACTGTTCACAAGGATCAGCATCATAACAAGCAAACCAAAGACCAGAACCAGGGCACCCAGAATTACTTCATTGGTGATCCCTGAAGATGGAGCTGCACCTCCGGGTACTTGTGCCGTTGTGGCAACTGCCTGAACGGGTGCCGGAGGAGGGGCCGCTGTATAGGCCAGAATATTATCGATGTCCTCATTGCTGAGCGTTGGGAAAGCCGTCATGGCAGCCTGATTGTACTCCGCATAGATCTTATTGGCGTAGGCATCCCCTGAAGAAATCATTCCTGCACTGTTCTTGATCCAGGAATAGAGCCATTCCTTGTCCAGACCCTCTTCTTCCGCGAGTCGCGTCTCCACATTGGCCAGCGCAGGTCCCGTCATCTTACGGTCCAGAGCGTGACAGGCGGCACAGTTCTGGTTGAACAACTGCTTCCCTTTCACAGGATCCCCGCCTAATGAGGCATCGGTTTCCGTGACCGCAGCTTCTGCTGCAGCCTGATCCTGGGCAATAAGATTGTTTGAGAGTAGTAGACTACCAACCAAAAAAATACTGAAAAGAGTAGAAATCTGAGAGCGGTACAGAACCTTTTTCATATTGAAATTATTTCTATCGAAATCATGGCACGATTTTTTCTCAATCCTAAGAAAAATGGGAGAGTTATCGCCCGTGAAATTGGGGACAAAAATACGGAATAGACTTTATTTGGGAAATCGTTAACTATTGATAATTTATAATTTATAACTATTCTAAATAAGGCTTGTTTATTCTGTTTAAGCCCTAAAAATTTACCTTTGCAAAGAATGTATTTTCACAAGCCCGGAAACCCATGAAAACTGCTTTATACACGCTGATTTTACTCCTCTTGCCTCTTTGTATGAACGCACAGAAGGGGCTGGCTACCGTTGAACAAGATCCCGAGATCACAAAGCTTCTGGAGATCTACAAAAAGATGAATTCCAAGACCGAATATTTCACTATCCAGATCGGTTTTGGGTCCTATGCGGAAGCGACAAATCTGAAGCAAGATGCTTCAGTGGATTTCCCCCAATACGGTGTAAAGATCATCTTTGATTCTCCGACCTACCGGGTGCATCTCGGCAGATTCGCAAACAGGCTGGAAGTGGAGCGAACATTTGCCGAAGTGAGGAAGAAATACCCTCAGTCCATCATCCTCAGGCCACAAACAGCAAAATAAAATGAAATAAAAAAACCTGCTTTCCGGCAGGTTTTTTTTCTGTTACAGTGTCTTTTTGACTGCTACTTCCTGGAAGGCCTCCACGATGTCGTTTTCTTTGATATCGTTGTAATTCTTGATCTGCAATCCGCAGTCGTATCCTTTGGCCACTTCCTTAACATCGTCCTTGAATCGCTTCAGGGAGGCGAGCTCTCCTGTATAGATCACCACACCATCCCGTATGAGTCTCACGTTGGAATTCCTGAAGATCTTTCCGCTGGTCACCATACAACCGGCAATCGTTCCCACCTTCGAAATCTTGAAGGTTTCCCGAATCTCTGCAGTTCCGGTAACCTCCTCCTTGATCTCGGGCGACAGCATTCCTTCCATCGCGTCCTTGAGGTCATTGATGGCGTCGTATATGATGGAATAGATCCGGATATCAATCTCTTCCTTATCGGCGATGTCACGGGCATTGCCCATCGGCCTTACGTTAAAGCCGATCACGATGGCATCAGAGGCCGAAGCGAGCAGCACGTCCGATTCGGTGATGGCCCCAACGCCTTTGTGGATGATGTTGACCTGTATCTCATCGGTCGACAGTTTCTGGAAACTGTCCGTAAGAGCTTCCACGGAACCGTCCACATCCCCTTTCAGGATAATGTTCAGCTCTTTGAAGTCTCCGAGGGCGATCCTTCTTCCGATCTCATCCAGGGTGATGTGCCTTTGGGTCCGGACAGATTGTTCCCTCAGGAGCTGGCTCCTCTTGGCTGCGATCTGCTTGGCTTCCCTTTCATCCTCCAGGACATTGAACTTATCTCCCGCCTGGGGTGCCCCGTCCAGTCCCAAAATGGAAATGGGGGTAGCAGGGCCGGCAACTTTGACGTTCTTGCCTCGCTCATCCTGCATGGCCTTGATCTTACCGCTATGCGTACCGGCGAGTACGTAATCCCCTATTTTCAGGGACCCCCCGAGTACCAGCACCGTAGAGACATATCCCCTTCCCTTGTCGAGAAAGGCTTCCACAACGGTTCCTGTTGCAAGCTTGTCCGGGTTTGCTTTGAGTTCGAGCAATTCTGCCTCGAGCAATACCTTCTCCAGCAATTCTTTTACCCCTTCCCCTGTCTTGGCCGAAATATCGTGCGACTGAATCTTACCTCCCCAGTCTTCTACTAACAGATTCATGCCGGCAAGGCCTTCCTTGATCTTATCCGGATTGGCATTGGGACGGTCTATCTTGTTGATGGCAAATACGATCGGCACTCCCGCTGCCTGGGCATGGCTTATGGCCTCCTTGGTCTGGGGCATGATATCGTCGTCCGCGGCGATCACAATGATGGCGATGTCCGTTACCTGAGCACCCCTCGCCCTCATGGCGGTAAAGGCCTCGTGACCCGGCGTATCGAGGAAGGTGATCTTCTGTCCGCTGTCTAGTTCCACCCCGTATGCACCGATATGCTGGGTGATCCCACCGCTTTCTCCTGCGATCACGTTCTCATTCCGAATGTAATCGAGAAGGGAGGTTTTACCGTGGTCTACGTGACCCATCACGGTTACGATAGGAGCCCTGGCTTTGAGATCTTCGGGTGCATCTTCCACCTCTTCTATGGCCTCCTCTATATCTGCTGTTACGAATTCCACCTCATACCCGAATTCATCGGCTACGATGGAAAGGGTCTCAGCATCGAGGCGCTGGTTCATGGTTACCATGATCCCCAGCGACATAC
Organism: Muriicola sp.; assembly: GCF_041567615.1. Lineage (GTDB taxonomy): Bacteria > Bacteroidota > Bacteroidia > Flavobacteriales > Flavobacteriaceae > Muriicola. The sequence continues at coordinate 9,104 of NZ_JBFGBM010000051.1, read as the reverse complement.
AGGCCGAGATAATCTGAGTGGTCGGCACATCCATCATAGTGGCCACTTCGCCTACAGTGACGAATTCTGTGACCTTGAGTACCTTGTTTTCGAGTTCCTGCTGTTCGAGGTCCTTTTCAGACTGTTGCCTGTGCATGTCCCTCTTGTCCCTTCGGTACTTGGCTCCTTTTCCTTTTTTGGATTTCCCCTGTAATTTTTCAAGGGTCTCCCGCACCTGCTTTTGAACTTCTTCTTCTGTGGGCTCTACCTTGGCACCACCACCAGACCTGGAGCGTTTGTCGTCAAAACGTCCTCGACCGCCTCCGCGGGAACCGGAATCGCTGACGATCCGCTTTCTCCTTTTCTTGCGGTCTGAGGGATCGGCCTTGGCGCCGGTTTCTTTCTTTTTCTTGGGCTTTTCGAATTTTGACAGGTCGATCTTATCGCCCATGATCTTGGGCCCTGAGAGCTTTTGGTACTTTGTTTCGATTGCCTCTGGCTTTTCCTCCTTGGGAGGTGCCTCAGCCTTTTTATCTTTTGCTTTCTTACTCTCTTTCTTAGCCGCAGGTTTCTCTACGACCGGTTTTTCTTTTTCAGCCTCTGTCTCCTCAGTTGCTTTGGCCGCTTCTTTCTCAGCTTTTTTCTCCCCGTCAAGGTCGATCTTCCCGACCATTTTAGGTCCGGACAATTCGGCCTTCGCCTTCACCACTTCGGAAGCGGCATTCCTCTTCTCACGCGCAAGGCGTTTTTCCTCCTGTTCCTGCTCAAGTTGCAGTCTAATGGCCTCCTTCTCCTTGCGCTTCTCCTCCCCGACCTCTATGGAAGCAACTTTCTTGCTCATATCGGTCTGGAATTCGTCCAGGAGAATCTGATGCACCTCCTCCGTGATCTTCGTGGTCGGACGCGCGTCTATCTTATGCCCTTTTGAGGCGAGAAAATCGACCGCCCTGTCCAGGGAGATGTTGAGTTCTCTCAGAACTTTGTTAAGCCTTATTGTTGAGTTGTCTGCCATAAAAACTGTTTACTCTCTTTTTATTTTGTGCTAATATATAGCTTAATCTTCAAACTCGGCCTTGAGGATACGCACCACATCGAGGATGGTTTCCTCTTCCAGGTCCGTTCTCTTGACCAAGTCTTCCACGTCCTGTTCCAGCACACTTCTCGCCGTATCCAGGCCTATCTTTTTCAATTCCTCTATGATCCAGCTTTCGATCTCATCCGAGAATTCGGTCAGCTCCACATCTTCCTCAACCCCTTCCCTGAAGACGTCGATCTCATACCCGGTGAGCTGACCTGCCAGCCGGATATTATGTCCTCCCCGACCGATGGCTTTTGAAACCTCTTCGGGCTTGAGGTAGACCTGGGCAGTCATATTCTCATCGTTCAGCTTTACGGAAGTGACCCTCGCCGGACTCAAAGCCCGGGTGACCATAAGCTGGGGGTTGTTGGTCCAGTTGATCACATCGATATTCTCATTGCCGAGTTCCCTGACGATCCCATGGATTCGGGATCCCTTCATCCCTACACAGGCCCCTACCGGGTCTATACGGTCGTCATAGGAATCCACTGCCACTTTGGCTTTCTCCCCCGGGATACGTACCGCTTTCTTGATAGTGATCAGTCCATCGAACACTTCAGGGATCTCCTGGAAGAACAATTGTTCCAGAAAGATCGGTGAGGTGCGCGACATGATGATCATGGGCTTGTTCCCCTTCAGCTCCACACTTTCGATGATTCCCCTCACATTATCCCCCTTGCGGAAGAAATCGGATGGAATCTGTTTGTCCTTGGGAAGGATGATCTCGTTGCCCTCGTCGTCCAGCAGGATGATCGCCTTGTGCCTGATATGGTGCACCTCAGCAGTGTAGATCTCCCCTTCGAGATCTTTGAACTGCTTGTAAATGGTCGTGTTGTCATGCTCGTGTATCTTGGAGATCAGGTTCTGCCGCAAGGCCAGGATCGCCCTCCTTCCCAGATCGATCAGTTTCACCTCTTCGGAAACATCCTCCCCCACTTCAAAGTCGGGCTCGATCTTTCTCGCATCAGACAGTGAGATCTGCTCGTTGGGCTCCTCCACCTCTCCATCAGGGACAACCACCCGGTTTCTCCAGATCTCGAGGTCTCCCTTATCCGGATTGATGATAATGTCAAAATTGTCATCCGATCCAAACTTCTTTTTGAGGGCATTTCGGAAGACATCCTCCAAAATAGCCATCAGGGTTACCCGGTCGATGAACTTGTCATCTTTGAACTCCGAGAACGATTCGATCAATGCGATATTTTCCATTCTGATCCTAATTAAAATTTAAGTACTACGTTCGCTTTTACAATGTCCGTGAAAGGCACTTCAGCCGATTTAACTACGGTGGTCTTTCCCTTTCCAACGGGTTTGGGTTCTCTCGCTTTCCACTCCAGTTTTATGCCTTCGGCCGAAGCGGAGACCAGGGTTCCCGTTATGGTTGTTTCGGAAGTCTTTACTTCCAGTTTCCTTCCCACATTCTTTGTATACTGTCTGGGCATTTCCAGGGGTTCCGTGGCCCCGGGAGAGGTCACCTCCAGGGAAAAATCTGTCGCTTCCCTGTCCAGGTTGTGCTCAATAGCCCTGCTCACCTTCATACAGTCTTCCAATGTTACTCCCTCATCCCCGTCGATCACCACTTTAATATGTTGTGACGGACTCACCGTGAAATCGATCAGAAAAAGGGATGGATTCTCCTGTAAAATCTGATCCAGCCTGGCTTTAACTTCTTCCTTCAACATACATATGAGTAACAAAAGAGGGGACTTAACGGTCCCCTCATGAATACTTTACTATCCTTTCAGTGGCGCAAAGATACACAATTTTTCTTAATCGTGATCGACTCAGAAGCATACAATTTTTAAAGGTTGGGAGAATCCCTTTTTCTATCCGGTTTGGAATAAGTCGTACATTTAGCCCATACACATTTAACATTTCCCCATGGATGTATTTTCTTCCTACAACATCATCATAGAGGCATCGGTAATCCTCATCCTCTCCTTTATCTTTAACGGAATCTCAAAAAGGACGAATATCCCCTCGGTCCTGCTGCTGATCTTTCTGGGGGTGATATTGCAGTTCATACTCTCTTATCTCACCTCAGACGAGGTCGATTTCTTCCCGGCGCTTGAGGTCCTGGGCATCATCGGGCTGATCATGATCGTCCTGGAAGCGGCCCTGGAGCTGGAGCTGAAAAGGGAGAAACTCATACCCATAATAAAGTCCCTCTCAGTAGCCCTGGTGGGCCTGCTCGGTTCTACATACCTCGCAGCCCTGATCCTGTATCAGTTCGTCCCCGAGATGAGTATGCAGTCGGCCTGGCTGTACGCCACGCCCCTGTCTATTCTTTCCAGCGCCATCATCATTCCCAGCGTGAGTGGCCTGGATCCCTCGAAAAAGGAATTCCATATCTACGAGAGCACGTTCTCGGACATCATGGGGATCATGATGTTCTACTTCCTGGTAGGCGAGCTGAACCCGGCTTCCCAGGGAGGGGCCGGAGGATTTGCGCTGAACATCATCCTCACCATCGTGATCTCTGTGGTGGCCAGTTACGCCATCATCCTGATCTTCCAGGAGATCAAAAGCCAGGCTAAGCTCTTTCTGCTTATCGCCGTGCTTCTGTTACTCTACGCCATTGGGAAGCAACTGCACCTTTCGTCCCTGCTGATCATCCTGATCTTCGGGCTTATCATTGCCAACATGAAGCTGTTTTTCAGAGGGAAGCTGGCCAACTTCCTCGACTACGAAAAAGCCCACAGGATCTATCACGAACTCCATATCGTTACCCTGGAGACCGCCTTTGTGATCCGAACCTTTTTCTTTGTGATCTTCGGGCTGACCATTGCCATCGCCTCCCTCTTTAGTTTTAGCGTCGCCCTGGTGAGCCTGCTTATTATCATCTCAATCTACCTCGTGCGCTTTGTGCTGCTCAGGACCTTTTACGGGAGTGATATTCTTCCCCAACTCTTTATCGCCCCCAGGGGACTCATCACTGTACTCCTTTTCTACGCCATCCCGGCCGAAGCCCAGGTGGCCACCTTTGAGCCCGGAATTCTCCTCTTTGTCATTATCGGTTCAAGCCTGGTCATGACCTGGGCGATGATCCGGGATAAGAAAAAGACCAGGACCCTGCTCGATCTGGCAGAGGAAGAGAAATTGCCGGAAACCCGGGAAGCCCAAATGAGGTCCGAAGGTGAAATCCCGGAAAGCGAAGAACCCTTTTCTGAAGAAGACCCTGAAAGACAGTAAATAAAAAAGGCTCCTTTGCGGGAGCCTTTTTCTCTATTGAAGGAATAGAATATTAGTTAACGCCTATGGTATCGGGATTTCCATCGGGATCCCCATTGACATTTCCCCCGTTTCCTATATTACCCAAAAGCAATATGCCGGCCGCATGGGGAGAGGCCATGGAAGTACCGCTGATGGTATTGTATCCCCCGCCTTTCCAGGTGGATTTGATCGCTACTCCTGGCTCACAATAGTCGACCGGCGGATTGCCATAATTCGAAAATGACGCCCAGTTATCACCTTGAGACATGGCCGAAATGGTATAGATATTCGGACCGTTGGCAGAGGCAGGAGATTTAGTGGCTGCATTCGTGCTTTCGTTCCCAGCCGCGAGGGCAAATTTAACTCCGGTCCCGGCCGCGGCGATCACTGCATCATTCACAGCCTGAGAGAAACCACCTCCTAAGCTCATGTTAGCGACATCACCGTTGTTTCCATTGGCGGCTACATGGTCGATCCCGGCTATCACCCCGGAATAGGATCCGCTGCCACGGGAGTCCAGTACTTTAACAGGAATAACCGTGGCTCCTGCGGCCACACCGACGACACCTACTTCGTTATCAATAGCCGCTACGGTTCCTGCCACATGAGTGCCATGCCCGTTCCCGTCAGCAGAAAGGTCGGAGTCCTTGCCTTTTGTAAAGGCATTAAATCCACGGTTCACGTCTACATTCAGGTCTTCGTGGCTGGAATCAATACCGGAATCGATGATCCAGGCAACGTTATTTCCGGTGTAGGTAACTGCACCTCCAACGCGGGTAATCCCCCATGGGATTTCTTCAGCAGGAGAACCTCCTCCGTCATTGCCACCCGGGCCTTTTCCGGGAGGTGGGGCCAGGGTGAACATCTGATCCCTTTCCACATAGGCCACCCGCTCATCAGCCTCCAGTTCTGCGGCCTTCTCATCGCTCATCTTGACAGAAACCCCGGTCAGGGCCTTGCTGAAAGCATGGCCAATGGCGTCTTCCTTCAGCTCCAAACCACCCAATATCTTGACGGCCATCTCCCTGACGGCATTGTTGGCTGCTTTGTGATCATTGCCGAAACGGGCACCGACATCCCCTGTGACCTTGCGATCGAAAACCACGATATAAGAACCTTCGATGACATAACTCCCCTGATTAAAGACAGCGGGTTCTTCCATTTGCTCCAGGACATTCTGGAGATCGAGATTCTCTTCCTGATTGAATGTATCGTCCGAACAGGAGAACAATACGATACCTGCGCCGGCCAGAACAGCCATACGCTTAAACATTGAATGCTTCATAAATGATAAGGATTATGTTGTTAATGGCAGGAATTTAAGAAAATTTTAAGAAATTCAAAGAAAACAGGAATGATTTTCCACCCCTGTTTAAAGAGTGTCTGATGTACTTTACACCCAATTGCTCGCGGAAGGCTTATGAAGGGATATAAAGAGAAAACCCAATACTTACGCGATGGGTGGAACTATTTATCAGTGCCCTATAGTGATTTCACCTGACAATCCATTATTTTCGTTTTTTTTGAGGCCGCTGGGATGATCGTCAAAACCTGAGACATTTGAAGTCCTAAAAGAAAACAATACGATCGTATATGAAACTGCATACAGAATTGGAAAAGAATACACTTGAACTGGAAGGTTTACAGAAAATTAGGACGGATTACGATTATCTGCTCGCCGCCTTTAAAGAAATGCTGCAGTCCCTGGGTGAAGAAAAACTGGCAGAAGTGATTTCTCTTGGTCAGAATGGAGCAGACCGAGATTTAAGTGGGATGTCCGACCGTAAATTAGCCCAGGCCATAGGAATCTCCTTTGAATTGCTCAACCTGGTCGAAGAGAATGCCGCTACTCAGTTCCGAAGGAAAACCGAAACCCGCCTGGGTCCGGATTCTACCCGTGGTTCCTGGGCCGAAACGTTCAGGGCGTGGAAATCGATGGGCATTTCCGAAAAAAAGATGGCTGACTTGCTGCCCACTATTCAAGTGATGCCCGTTCTGACCGCACATCCCACAGAAGCCAAAAGATTAACTGTACTGGATATCCACAGGGAACTATACATACTATTGGTAAAACTCGAAAACCCACTTTGGTCCGATTCCGAGAGGGAGCAGATCAAGGACGACCTCAAGTGTGTTTTGGAGCGATGGTGGCGTACAGGTGAGATCTATTTACAAAAACCGAGACTGGAAGATGAGCGCAGCAATGTGATGCATTACTTTGAAAATGTATTCCCTGAAACCCTACGCCTGACCGATCAACGATTGAAAGATGCATGGAACTACATGGGGTTTTCCGCGGAGTACCTGCAATGGCCAGAGCACTACCCAAAGCTCAGATTCGGAAGTTGGGTAGGCGGTGACCGGGACGGTCACCCTTTTGTAACCCCGGAATTTACAGCATCCACCTTACAACTTCACCGGGAGGGCGCCCTGAAGATCCTCAGGAAAGAACTGGTAGAACTGGCCAGAAAACTGAGCTTTTCTGAATTCATCAACGAGATTCCACAAAAATTCATCTCACAAATACGCGATTGGACCAGCGATTTGGGAGAACAGGGTCAGAAAGCCGTGGAACGGAATGCTTCTGAACCTCTCCGGCAGTATGTCAACCTGATGATCGCCAAACTCGACAATACCATTGAAGAACGGTTTGACCTGGGTGACAAATGCTATTACCGAAATCCCATGGCCATGTCTGAAGACCTGAGGCAATTGCGCAACACCCTGATAACACTCAGGGCGGAGCAGGTGGCCAAAAAACACGTTTTCCCCATTGAACGGATACTGGACTGTTTCGGATTTCACTTGGCAAAGCTCGACATACGACAGAACAGCGCCTATCACGAAATTGCGCTGAGCCAGATCCTAAAGGCTTCTGGTTTCTCTGATTTTGATTACCCCTCATGGGATGAAGAAAAAAGACTTGAATTCATACAGGGTGAATTGCTAATTAACCGTCCTTTTCTGCTCCCGGGCAGGCCATGCGGACCTGAAGCTGATAATGTCCTGGGGTATTTCCTGGAAGTTAAAAAGTACATTGATAAGTACGGAGAAGACGGAATTGGTTCAATTATCGTGAGTATGACACGGAGTTTAAGTGACCTGCTCGTGGTATTCCTTTTCTTGCGTGAGGTTGGCCTGAAAGAAGTACGACTGCCCGTAGTCCCCTTATTGGAAACCATAGATGATCTTATAGCCGGACCGAAGATCCTGGAGTCCTTTTTAGATCATGCCTTAGTGAGGGAACAGCGCGAAATACAAGGCGGCTTAGTTCAGGAGGTCATGTTGGGATATAGCGACAGCAACAAGGACGGAGGCATCCTGACCAGCAGGTGGAACATCTACAAAGCGGAAGAACGCCTGAGTGAAGTGGGAGAAAAGTTTGGTGTGAAGATGCGTTTCTTTCACGGCCGGGGAGGGACCATAAGCAGGGGGGGAGGAAAAATACACCGGTTTCTCGAGAGCATGCCGCCAGGATCTGTCAGCGGACAAATAAAAATGACCATTCAGGGAGAGACTATAGCCAATCAATTTGCCAACCGTCTCAATGCTACCTATAATTTGGAAATGTTCTTATCCGGAACAGCAAGACAAGCCCTGACCGAAAAAGAAAGTATAGACGTAAGAAGGTATACGATCATGGATGAACTGGTTGCCACAGCCAGAAAAAACTACAGGGAACTTCTGGACCATCCCAAATTCATCGAGTTTTACGGCCAGGTTACCCCCATAGACGTATTGGAGCAAAGTAAAATCGGTTCGAGACCCGCAAGGCGGACAGGACAACGTTCATTGAGCGATTTGCGTTCCATACCCTGGGTTTTTAGCTGGAACCAGTCGCGGTTTAACCTCACAGGATGGTTTGGCACCGGTGCGGCACTCCACCACTTTAAAAAAAACAAGCCGGAGGACTTTGCGTATCTCAAACAATTGGCAGAAGAATGGCCGTTCTTAAAATTTGGACTCATTCAAATTGAAACCAATGTTTTGAATTCAGATCCTAAAATTATGAGGATGTACGCCGATATGGCACAAAACCCGAGTGTTCGCGAGCAATTATTAAAGCTCATTTTAGATGACTATCAGCTGTGCAATACAGCAATTGAAAATTTGTTAGGTTCACCGGTAAACGAACGCAGGCTATCAAGACTGGAGAACCATAAACTCAGGAAAGACTCCATGGACATATTGCACAGCCTTCAAGTGCGTTCTTTAATTCACTGGAGGGAGATGGGTGAAAGCGATACAAAAAAGAGCCATGAACGCCTGCTCAATCTTCTGTTGTTGGTCAATACGTTGGCAGGAGGGTTAAAGAATACGGGGTAAAGGGATCAGACCGTTAAATCGGAATTATTTCAGATATCCAAATTAACATTTGACTGAGGGCACAAAGGCCAGGAGGTCATCTCCATGGATTCATCACGGGCAACCTGCCGTTTTCTGTGTCTAAGGTTATCTGTGAACATTACCATAAGGCCTTTTTTACATCCTTTCAAGCTTTCTTCATAACCTGAATGTGAATGAAGAATTCTCGGAATCGCATACGACTGAAGACTCCGGAAATAAAAAACCCTTGAGTTCTTTCGAATATCAAGGGTCTTTATGTTGGCCTACTAGGACTCGAACCTAGAATGACTGAACCAAAATCAGTAGTGTTGCCAATTACACCATAGGCCAATGCCTCTTAAGAGCCTGCAAATTTAAGACAAAGTTTTGTTTGCACAAATAATTTTAAGCACAATCCAAGCGGGGTCTGGCAATATTACAGGTGTTAAACCTTTGGGAAATATTGATCCCGATAAATTTTTTAATTAGTAATTTCGCCTCTGTTGGT
>NZ_JBFGBM010000050.1:0-14566 GCF_041567615.1 Muriicola sp. | reverse complement strand
CCCCTTCGATCAATTCTGGAATTTCCTTCAGGAGTTCCACGGTCTCTGTGAAAGCGTGCAGAAGGGGATAGTATTCCTTGAATTTTTTAAAGAATTTCTTGTGTTCTGCTACCGTCAGGCACAGGTGTTTGATCTTTCGGAAGCCCGATACCTCCAGGGTGGTGTTCTCCACCTTCAGCAGATTCAATTCCCCCGAAATAGAATCAAATCCGTGATTGGGAATGCGGTTGTTATTGTCAAAGGATGAGAGATATTCCGAGGTTTCCCCCAGCAAACGCTGAATCTCCGCTTCCTCCAGAAGGGGTTCCAGGACAGACGCCATGGTTTTTCCGAGGTCTGTGTTACAGCGGGATGACAGCTGTTTGGTCACCGTGACAAACTCCAGGTCCTGAACACTTTTTTGAAGATAGGTATCCATTGAATCTCAAACGAAGCACAAAGGTAGACAATAGACTTTATTCTGAAACCTCGGATCCCAGATGACCGTGTAAAACAATGGGGCATTACAGTCATTTTTCATTTGACATCCAAAAATCCGGCTTTCACCACTTGATATCGCGTAAAAGGCAATAAACAGGGGTGTTTGGAAGTTATTTTAAAGCCGATGAACGATACGGCATAACTTAAAAGGATACATGAGAAAACTGATCCTCATTTTTGCTATTATCTGGGTGTCGTCCTCCTGTAAGAGCACGTACACGGTCACGGTATACAATCTGGAGCCTGCCCCCGTTGTCCTTGCCAAGGATATCAAAAGAATTGGTATTATCAATGAGGTCGGGGACAGAGCTACGTCCGAAAATATCGCCTCCCTGGAAGCCCTAGTGAAGGCAACCGACATCAAACTTTCACGGGAAGGGACAGAGGCTGCCCTGGAAGGCCTGCTGGCAGAGCTGCAGAAAGACAAGAGATTCGACACGGTGATGATCCTCAGTAAAACGGCGTCACTGTGGGAGAGGGAATCGAATGAAACAAAAACTATCCCCTGGCGAGACCTGAAGAATCTTTGCCTTCAAAACCAGCTGGACGCTGTATTCTCACTCGCCTTTTATCAGACCGATACCAGGATTATGGAAAAAAAGTCGTCTATGGAAGAACTCGACATGCTCCGAACCAGGGTGGTCATTCCGGCCAGGGAGCTAACCCTGGAGACCCTTATTGAGAACGGGTGGCGTATTTATGATCCCTTCGAGGAGAAGGTGCTCGATGAGATCGAAGTAAATGAACAGGTAGTGACCCAGGCCAAGGGGGAAGATGCTTTAAATGCCCTCAGGTCTATGACCGACCGCGCTGATTCCCTGGTGTCTAAAAGCAGGGGTAGCGGAAGTGCTTTTGGGATGCGACTTAAGCCCTCGAATAAGGCCGTTGAAAGGCAGATCTACATCAAAGGTTCCCCTTTGCTGGTACAGGCCGAACAAGCTGTCATTGATGAAGACTGGCTGGAGGCTGCCAGGCTCTGGCAAATGGACCTGAATCATGAGAAACCGGCGATCCGAGCCATGGCCTGCCACAATATGGCCGTACTGTACGAGATCAAGAACGATCTTGACAAAGCCCTTGAATGGGCTATACAGGCGAGCACCCATGATGATGGGAAGGCTCACAGCCAATATCTGGAAACGCTCAAGACCTGTGCCTCTCAGAAGTTGCAGGCCGAAAAACAATGGGAAGCCATCGCCTTGCTCAGGAAATAAAACAAGGTCGCCAAATCAGTCTTTGGCAGGAGCCGTCTTGACATCTACCACCGGGATGTTCACGATCTCAAAGGTGGCCGAAGCGAGCTGTACTTTTCCTTCACTGCCATCCATCGCCTTCATGACCAGTTCGTTTAGACGATTTTTAGTCATCCTCCTTTTTTTGTAATCGACGATATACCTCAGGTTGAACTGTATCCAGTTATCGGTCATAGCTATGGCCAGTGTGGGTTCCACCACAGCATCTTCTATATAGTATTTGTCGACCACGTGTTTCCATTGCTTCACCGATTTTTGAACGAATTCTGAAAGTACCTCCCGGGCGACGTCGATAACAATGCTTTTTGCGAGTTCCACATCTGAACCGTATCGTATCGGAAGATTCAATTCATCCCAGATAAATGGAAAATCCTGGGAATAGTTGTAGACCGGGCCTTTGAAAACAAAAGCATTACTGAGCTTTACGATCCGTCCGCTGTAATTGTCACTGCTCACCCATTGTCCGATCTCCATCATGGTGGTATACATGCTGTTGATGTCTATAACATCTCCCTTGATCCCGTTGATCTCGATGCGATCGCCGGGCTGGTATACCTTGACGAAGAAAATAAAGAGCGAACCGGCAATGCTGAGGATGAGTTCCTGGAGAGTTATAGTGATCCCTGCGGTCAAAAGGCCGATGGCCAGGGTAAAATCCTTGATGTTGCCTGTGAAATAGGAGATGGTGAGAATAATGAGCAAGATATAGCCCATGGTCTCGATGATCTTTTGTGATTTATACCGGGTATCCGCATTGGGGAGCCTTTTTTTCAGAGTCCTCCTCACGAACTGGAGAAAAAAGATGATGATAAGTACCCAAATCACGTATTTAAAGACCTGGGAAGTGGTCGGATGTTCGGTCAGCCAGTATTTGATGCTATCCCAGGTGATCATGGTGACGGTGTTGAGTAAGTCGACTTCAGGGATGAATATCCACGAATCTGTAATTCCCTCATTATTCCTTTAAAATTACACTTTTAATCCTCACTGATCTAATTAAAAACGGATCCCTTCGTATTTTTATGGAGAATTAAAAAGGCGAGATGAAGGTCGATATACATCAGAGCTGGAAACCCTTCCTGGAGGAAGAATTCAACCAACCCTATTTTTCGTCCCTGACGGGATTTGTCAGGGAGGAATACAGTCGGCATACCTGTTACCCCAAAGGAAGCCGGATCTTCGCTGCATTCGACCACAGTGCCTATGAGCAGACCAAAGTGGTAATCCTCGGACAGGACCCCTACCACGGGCCGGGGCAGGCGAACGGACTCTGCTTTTCGGTCAGGGATGGGATCACACACCCGCCTTCCCTTGTGAATATCTTCAAAGAAGTAGAGCAGGATGTAGGGCATCCCTATCCCAAAAGCGGCAATCTGGAAAGGTGGGCAGACCAGGGGATCTTGCTGCTGAACGCTATTCTCACGGTGAGAGCAGGGGAGGCCGGGAGCCACCAGAATAAAGGTTGGGAGCAATTTACCGATGCCGTGATCCGGATTTTATCTCGGGAGAAACAAGATCTTGTATTTCTTCTTTGGGGGGGGTATGCCAAAAAGAAATCGACATTGATCGACAGGAGCAAACACCGCATCCTCACCTCTGGACACCCATCTCCCCTCAGTGCCAACCGGGGACTATGGTTCGGGAACGGTCATTTCAGTAAGACAAACGAATTCCTCCGCTCCAAAGGTAAGGAGCCTATAATCTGGTGAGGACTCCCTCCGGACTCACAGCCTTCGAAATAAGCTGTAGATCGAGAAGCGTTGAGCTTACCTTGTTAACTACCTGCTCGCTGATCTGTTCCTGAGTCCAGTTCGTCATCCCCAGCCAGGTGTTCACGTCATCCAAATGCAGCTGATACCGGTTTGCCAGGGTCCTGTCAATACTCGGTATCCGTTTGAAATCTGCGGTGTAGGTGTTGATCACCTCCAGAATATGACCGATCAGCCTGCGGTTTGCAATCAGGGTATGACGGGGCACGGCAAGGACGAAACACGGCCAGGGGGTTGGGCAGTCACCCAGCCTCCTGAAGACACCCTCTTCCACAAGGGGCTTGGTGGTAAAATGTTCCCACATGAAATAATCGGCAGTACCCTGTTGTAATGCCTTCACTGCTCCCTCCAGGGTGTTGACCACCTCAAAGGTTAGCTTCGCCGTTTCCCAACCCTCATTTCGCGCCATGACATAGGCCATCAGATGGCTTCCGCTGCCAAAGCGACTTATGGCTGTTCTGCTGCCTTCCAGCTGGGCCACACTGCGGTAGGAGCTGGATTCGGCCACATGTATACCCCATTGCAAGGGACTGCGCACGTATCCCTGAACGATAGTCAGGGGAGCTTTATCTGCTATTCTCTTGATCACTCCTTCGGTAAGAAGTACAGCCAAATCTGCCTCCCCGGATTCGAGCATGGCGCACATTTTTCCGGTCCCCTCCGGAACATCCTGCCACCGGAGGTCAATTCCCCTGTCTGCAAAAGCTCCCTCCTCCAGGGCCATATGCCAGGGCAGATTAAAGTGCTCGGGCACTCCGATTATCCTGAATTCTTTCAAAGCTGTACGAGTTTTTCAAGGGTCCATTGGATCAGTCGATCCACAGTCCTGCCGGGATCTTCAGAAAAAGCTATAGTGGCCCTGTTGGCAATGATGGCGTTCAGAGAGATCGCCCGGTGCCCCAAAAGAGCAGAGAGACCGTAGAGGGCAGAGGTCTCCATCTCGAAGTTGGTCAATCTTCTTCCTTGGTAGGAGAAAGAGCTGAGTTTGTCAAAGAGACCGGCTTCAGCTGGCTGCAACCGTAAAAATCTTCCCTGGGGCCCGTAAAAACCCACATTGCTGCCCGTAAATCCCTGAACAACCCCTTCGCCTCTGAAATGCTGCACCAGAGTTTCATCACCCTTCACGACATAGGGTCTTGATTTATTTGAGTCCCAATGTAAATGTTTCAATAAGGCACTTTCCATTTCCGGTTGACGACCCGCCATACCACTGTAGTAATAAACAACGCTGTCAAAGCCCAGGGCTAACTCGCTTAACAGGAAGGAATCGACGGGAATATCATGCTGTATAGTACCTGAAGTACCTATTCTAATAAAATTAATTATCTTCTTGTTTTTGTGCTCCTTACGAACTTTAAAATCGATGTTTGCAAGGGCGTCGAGTTCGTTGAGTACGATATCGATATTGTCCGTGCCTATTCCTGTGGAAAGGACGGTCATTCTCTTCCCCTTGTACCGTCCGGTATGGGTGATAAACTCTCTTTTTTGTTTGCTTACCTCCAGGGTTTCAAAATGACGGGAAACACGGTCGACACGGCCGGGATCGCCCACCAGGATCACTGTGTCCGAAATGTCTTCAGGAAGTAAGTTTAAATGATAGATACTGCCATCCTTGTTCAGGATGAGTTCTGAAGGGCCGAGATGCATATTTCGGTCAGAGTTTTAGGATACGACCTGATTCGTCGTTAAACAGAAAATTGTATTTCAGAGCACCTCCGAGATAGGATTCGTTGTCTCTGATCTGGGAATAGAAGCTCGTTTTCCCTTCCATGATCTCTTTGCCTTTTTTGGACAGCCTGACAGGATTAAAGGTAGAGAACAAGGGCTTTATACTGGTGATCATCCGTTCGAACTGGGTATCTCCGTACCCGTAATACCCCTGGTTGGAGAGAAGGGTATTGATCAGCGCTTTTTTGTTTTTGGGTTTGTGTGCTACAGACAGGGTAAGGATGCGGTTCTCAAGTTCATTCAGCCCATTCCTGACCGATGGAAAACGCTTGAGGTGAACCTTAATCGCCTCTGAAAGATAGTCGAAATGGTAGTGTTCAAAATCAGACATATTCTCGAGCCTGATGGGGTTGTCACTGCAGTACAACTGCCAGATATAATCCGCAAATTCTATGTCGTCCTGGGTGAGGAAGACCCGTTTGTTATAGAGGGTCTGCAGTTTTTCATCGTCTACGTCACACAAACCGTACATCTTATCGGTGCCGTCTTCATCCCCGCTGCACACCAGGGAGATCTGCGCATCTCTTCTGTGCATCTTCAACCAGCTCAGCACTGCGATCATATTGATCTGGCAGAACAGGTCGTACTCAAACCAGAGTATGATCTCGTCCTGTTGTTTGTGATTGCAAAGGGAACGGTATTCTTTCAGCGTCTTTTCGATAAACCAGGACTTGCTGACATTGTAATGTTTGTGGAGGTATTCAAAACGCGTTTTCCAGAAGGACTCACTGCCGACATTCGTTTCGGTTTTCCCTTCACAAAGCATTTCTCTCCAGGTGATTATATCTCCTTTAAAAGGAAGGGTTTTAAGGCGTTGTGTAAAACTATCTCCATTGGTAATATGTAGCTGAGTACTCATGCTAATGAAGTGTTGATTAGGTTTTGACCCTTAAAAGTAACATTTAATCGATAAAAACAGAAATAATTAACACATAACTTGGGTGCTTTTCGGGCAGTGCAGGTCACCCGCCCACTCGCTTGGTTTTAAAGCCGTTTTCCTTCAGGAAATCCATGATCCGATCCCTGTAATCCCCCTGAATAATGATCTTGTCATCTTTGTAGGAGCCCCCTACACCCAACAGGGTTTTCAGTTCTCTGGTCAGGTCTTTCAGGTCCTTGTCTGCCCCGTTATACCCCTCTAGGATGGTCACGGGTTTACCTTTTCGCTTTTCGTATTTACAGAGGATGGGCTCGTCCTGCAGCCAGAACTTAGGACGGGATTTCTCCTGGGTATTATCCTCTTCAGGGACGTGATCCGGAAAGAGGTTTCTCAATTGGTCCTGCAGATCCATGGTAGATGTCTGTGGCGGTAAATTACACGGTTATTTTTTGATAAGCCCAAGGTCTATCAAGCGTTCGTGAAGAAATTCCCCTGCGGTGATATCCTCGTACAGTTTCGGATGGTCCTCATCAATGCAGTGTTCCAGGCAGTTGAGAGGCATCTCGCTGATGGGATGCATAAAGAAGGGAATGGAATATCGGGAACTCCCCCATAGCTCACGGGGAGGATTGACCACCTGGTGGATGGTCGATTTCAAGGAATTGTTCGAAAGACGGGACAACATGTCTCCTACATTGATCATAAGCTGGTCTGGCCGGGCGATGGCATCGATCCACTCGCCTTTGTGGTTCATCACCTGCAGCCCTTTTCCATGGGCCCCCATCAATAAGGTGATCAGGTTGATGTCGCCATGAGCAGCTGCCCTGACCGCGTTTTTAGGCTCTTCTGTGATGGGCGGGTAATGGATGGGCCTCAGAATGGAATTCCCATTTTTGATATACTGGTCAAAATAGGTTTCCTCGAGCTGCAGGTGCAGGGCCAGAGCCCGCAATACATACTTTGCGGTCTTTTCCAGCATCTTGTAGGTTTCCTTGCCCACCTCGTTGAATTCAGGCAGTTCTTTTACTTCAACATTCGGTGGGTACTCCTCCTGTAATTTAGGGTCGTCCTCCACGTACTGACCAAAATGCCAGAATTCCTTCAGGTCTCCTTCCTTTCTTCCCTTGGCGTGTTCCTTGCCGAAGGAGGTGTATCCTCTCTGCCCGCCTATCCCTTTGATCTCGTACTTGTCCTTTACTTCCTGCGGGAGGGCAAAGAATTTCTTGATCTCCGAGTAAAGGGTCTCGATAAGTTCATCGGAAAGAAAATGCCCGCTGAGGGCAACAAAGCCGATATCTTCAAAAGCCCCGCCGATCTCACTGACAAACTTCTGTTTCTTTTTAGGGTCTGATGAGAGATAGTCTCTCAGGTCTACACTGGGAATAGCATTCATGTATCACAATTTTAAGCCCTCCAAAGGTACTAAATTCCCCGAGGAAAATGATCCCGGGAGACCTGGCGATCTTCTGATCTATTTTGCTACATTTACGCCAGAAATCCGGAGGTACCCTAGATTGTATATCATGCAGTTCAAACATCATGGCCTTTCTTCAGAAATGCTCCTGGAGCTGTACAAGGCTATGCTCAAACCCAGGATGATAGAGGAAAAAATGCTCATCCTCCTGCGCCAGGGGAAGATCTCCAAATGGTTCAGCGGTATAGGACAGGAAGCGATATCCGCAGGTGTTGCCATGTGCCTGGACCCCGAAGAATACATCCTTCCTATGCACAGGAACCTGGGCGTCTTCACGACCCGGAACGTGCCCCTGAACCGACTTTTCTCTCAATGGCAGGGGAAGAAAAACGGTTTTACCAAAGGCAGGGACCGGAGTTTTCACTTCGGGACCCAGGATTACAAAATTATAGGGATGATCTCTCACCTGGGGCCTCAGCTTGGCGTGGCAGATGGTATCGCCCTGGCAGACCTGCTCAGGAACGACAAAAGGGTGACCGCTGTCTTTACGGGGGAAGGGGCCACCAGTGAAGGGGATTTCCACGAGGCCCTGAACATTGCCGCCGTCTGGAACCTGCCTGTGCTCTTCTGCGTGGAGAATAACGGGTATGGTCTTTCTACTCCCATCAGCGAGCAATTCCGATGCAAACATATCGCAGACAAGGGAAAGGGCTACGGGATGGAATCCTATATCATAGACGGGAACAACATTTTGGAGGTGTATTCCAGGGTCAGTGCCCTGAGTCGCAGCGTACGGCAAAGGCCGAGACCGGTGCTGCTCGAATTTAAAACCTTCAGGATGAGAGGGCATGAGGAGGCCAGCGGGACCAAGTACGTGCCCCAGCAGCTATTGGATGAATGGGCTGCCAAAGACCCTATTGAGAATTATGTGGCCTACCTGAAGGAAGAAGGCATTCTGTCTGAAGAGGCGGAGGTTGAGATCAAGAAGGAATTTATCCATGAAATTGATGAGAACCTGCAACTGGCCTTTGAAGAGGAAGGGATAAAATCTTCTGAAACCGATGAATTAAATGATGTATATAAAGAATATGTATATCAACAAGTTAAACCTTTAGAAAAAACTTCAAATATCCGCCTAGTGGACGCTGTGTCGGCAGGACTCCGTCAGTCTATGGAGAAACATTCCAACCTGGTCATCCTGGGACAGGACATTGCGGAATACGGGGGTGTATTCAAAGTGACAGAGGGCTTTGTGGAAGCCTTTGGGCGCGATAGGGTCCGAAATACACCTATCTGTGAGTCTGCCGTGGTCTCTGCTGCCATGGGGCTATCCATCAATGGCATGAAGGCCGTCATGGAAATGCAGTTCGCAGATTTTGTCAGTAGTGGTTTCAACCCCATTGTAAATTACCTGGCCAAGGTGCATTATCGCTGGAACGAACCGGCGGATGTAGTCATCCGTATGCCCTGTGGTGCGGGGGTAGGGGCAGGTCCCTTTCACTCCCAGACCAATGAGGCATGGTTTACCAAAACACCCGGTTTAAAAGTCGTTTACCCGGCTTTTCCCTATGATGCCAAGGGCCTGATGGCTACAGCGGTTAACGATCCGAATCCGGTGCTCTTCTTTGAGCATAAGGCCCTGTACAGGAGTGTGTATCAGGATGTCCCTGATTCTTATTACACCCTTCCTTTCGGTGAGGCAAACTTGCTCAGAGAAGGAAAGGACCTTACCGTGGTAACGTATGGGGCGGGTGTGCATTGGATGATAGAGCTACTCGATGCACATGAAGACCTGCAGGTGGATCTCATCGACCTGAGAACCCTCCAGCCTCTTGACCTTCAATCGGTGTTTACATCCATCAGAAAAACAGGTAAATGTATGGTTCTGCAGGAAGACACTCTTTTTGGCGGAATTGCCAGTGATATTGCTGCCTCCGTGATGGAGGAATGCTTCGAATATCTCGATGCCCCGGTCAAACGGGTTGGCAGCCTGGAGACACCCGTACCTTTTGCCAGGTCCCTGGAGGAAATGTACCTTCCCAAAGGCAGAATCCTCAGGGAGATAAGACAGTTGCTGGCCTATTGAGGCCCCAATCCTCTTCTTTCGCGGCAAAGGGTTCTTTCTAAAATCCAATTTCCCCAAAAACCATTACACGGAAAATTCCGTATATAAAAACGAAACTTAAATTACTTACACATGCTTAAAAAAAGTTTGATACTTATAATTTCGGGCTTGTTCCTCGCTTCCTGCGGAATCTCCAAGGAGGTCAGGGATCAAAGGAACATGCTTAGCGGGACCTGGATCCTGGATGATGTGCGCTATGAAAACAACCAGGGAATGTTCAAAGCGGTAGTGTTCAATGACGCCGATGCTATTTGTTTTGAAGGCAGCAACTGGTTCTTCAGGGACAACAATAGCACAGGCCGCTACACCATTCAACAGGGAAGTCTTTGCCAGGGAGGCGACCGGTTTATCCGCTGGTCTGTGGTCAGCAATCCTGCAAACTATACGAATCAGTTGCAGTTCAAATTCATAGACGAGAAACGCAATGATGTTTCAGGCGGACTCGGTTACCGGCTGAATATAGCCCAACTTACCGATACTCAAATGACATTGAAATCGAACGTTACGGTAGACAATAAACCCGTGACAGTGGTTTACGAATTCACTAAACAATAATAGAAGATACCATGATAAGAAGAACAGGAATACTAGTGATGGCCCTCAGTCTTGTGCTGGGATGCAACACAGTCAAAAACGCAAACAATACCCAAAAGGGGGCCGTTATCGGAGCCACTGGAGGAGCCGTGATCGGCGGTGTGATCGGGAATAATGTCGGAAAAGGAAATACCGTCCTCGGCGCCATTATCGGCGGGGTAGTCGGCGGTGCGGCCGGTGGCTATATCGGCAATCGGATGGACCGACAGGCAGAAAGGATACAGGAAGAGATACCTGGTGCGGAAGTTACCCGTGTAGGTGAAGGGATCAACGTGACCTTCAGCCAGGGTGCCGGCGTGTATTTCGATACCAATAAATCTGATATCAAGGGCACTTCCGTGGCGACCCTGAATAAACTGGCAGGCATCTTTAAGGAATATCCAAAGACTGTGATCCTTGTCGAAGGGCATACA
Source organism: Muriicola sp. (assembly GCF_041567615.1). Lineage (GTDB taxonomy): Bacteria > Bacteroidota > Bacteroidia > Flavobacteriales > Flavobacteriaceae > Muriicola. Next base: position 3,910 of record NZ_JBFGBM010000050.1, on the reverse strand, counting down.
GACAGTGCCGGAAGCGATGAATACAATATGGGCCTTTCGAAACTGAGAGCAGAATCTGTGACCAATTACCTGATTAGCCAGGGAATTGATGCGAGCAGGTTCACTACCAAATGGTATGGAGAAGCGCAGCCCATAGCCGACAATGCCACAGCTGAAGGAAAAGCGAAGAATCGAAGGGTGGAACTCGGGATCATCGCCAGCGAAGAGCTGAAACAGGAGGCCATACAGAAAACGAAAGGATAATGTTGACCACAACTTTTGAAAAGCCCGGCAAATTTGTCGGGCTTTTTATTTGTGCTTTCTGTATCTTTCCCTGATTGCTATGTACGATGTGATTTGCATTGGGGGAGGACTGGCCGGCCTGACGGCTTCCATTCACCTGAAGAGGGAGGGATTCAGGGTACTTGTGCTCGAGAAGGAGCCCTACCCTCATCACAAGGTCTGCGGGGAATACCTCTCTAAAGAGGTGTTGCCTTACCTCTGTGATCTGGGTGTAGAACTACCCGATGCAGTGGAAATAGACACCCTGGAATTCAGTACTTCAAAAGGCCGTACCCTTCAAATCGAATTACCCCTCGGCGCCCTTGGGATAAGTCGGTTTAAACTGGACCATACGCTCTATCTCCGGGCCCTTTCGCTCGAAGTTGAATTTTCCTTTTGTGCCGTAACTTCTGTCGATTTTAACGGTCTCTCTTTCTGCGTTCACACCCATACCGGCCAATCCTACTCCTCAACCTACGTTCTGGGGACCTACGGGAAAAGATCCGGGATCGACCATTATCTCGATCGTCCCTTTATAAAAAAAAATTCCCCCTGGTTAGCCGTAAAAGCCCATTACAGCTATCCCGATTTTCCTTCCAACCTGGTAGGCCTTCACAGCTTTGAAGGGGGATATGGAGGACTCTCTAGGACGGAGACACAAGCGGTCAATTTTTGTTACCTGGTCTCCTATGAACATTTTCAGCAAATTCGTGACATAGAACAGTTCAATAAAAAGATCGCAGCGCGAAATCCAAGGCTCAGGCATTTTTTGGAAAAGGCCGAAATGCTGTTTGAACGACCCCTGACCATAGCCCAGGTCTCTTTTGCTTCGAAAAAACCGGTGGTAAATCACTTACTCATGTGCGGGGATACGGCCGGACTCATACACCCCTTATGCGGCAACGGCATGGCCATGGCGATTCACAGTGCGAAACTGGCCTCGGAACTGTTATGCGATGAGATGAGATCGAAAAATCCCGACCGGACAGCATTGGAAAAGGAATACACGGCTCAGTGGAAACATACTTTCGGCAGGCGTATGCGCACAGGGCGTTATCTGCAACGCCTGCTACTCTCTGCTTCTGCCTCCGAACTGCTGTTCAACCTTGTGTCCGGGTCACCGGGCACGATTCGCCGGATCATCAAAAGAACCCATGGAAAACCTGTTGCGATATGATAAGGTTCAAAAAACGCAGCAGCGATCAGGAGCAGATGGACGACCTAACTCTCGGCAGAAACAAGATCAAGGCCGTTCTCCGGGATATCAATATGGCCAATTCCCTCCTGGGCGGAAACAGGATCACCCTAAAGGCCTTGAAAAGGCTAATGACTCAACACCCCGCGGGAAAATACAACGTGCTCGATGTAGGTTGTGGAGACGGTACCCTGTTACGCGAGGTGGCAATGATGTGCAAGAGAGAAGGAATCGAGGTGTGTTTGACTGGTATAGATTTAAATGCGGATTCCATTTCCCTTGCAAGACAGAAAAATTCAGATCTGGCAAATATCACCTTTGAGCGAAAAGATGTATTCGACCTAAACCCGGAGAGAGATGGAAGCGATTTCATTATCTGCACCCTCACCCTCCATCATTTTAGCGATGAGGAGATTTTGAAATTGATTGGGAAGTTTTCAGATCTGGTGCGTTTTGGTGTGGTGATCAATGATCTGGACCGCAGCAGGATCGCCTTTACCCTGTTTCGTGTATTCTCTGCAATCTTCATGAAAACGCCCATAGCCAGGCAGGATGGTCTTACTTCCATCAAAAGGGGTTTTACAAGAAGTGAATTGCTCAGTTTTTCCAAATCATTAAAAGACGCAGATCATAAGATCCGATGGAGATGGGCCTTCAGATATGAATGGTCCTTCTGGCATAAAAACGGGATTGTCCAATGAATAAAGTGCATATTGCGGCCGTAGCCAAACAATTGCCTCCCTATTGCCGGGAGACCAGGGAAATCCTGCCCTTTGTGGAACTGTGGCTCTCGGGACAAGAGGATAGGTTCAGGAGGAAAGTGCTTAAAATTTTCGAAGCCGCAGGAGTAGACCGCCGATTCGGTATCATGAACATAGAAGAAGTCTTTACGGCCACCTCCTTCGCTCAGAGGAATGAGATCTATGCCAGAGAAGTCAAAAAACTGGGAAAGGATGTTTTGCAAAAAGCCCTGGAGAAACAGAACTGGGATGCCGAAAGCCTGGATTATATCATTACGGTGAGTTGCACGGGGATCATGATTCCTTCCCTCGATGCGTATCTGATCAACGAGCTGAATTTGAGACAGGACGTGGTCCGCCTCCCGGTCACGGAGATGGGGTGTGCGGCCGGGGTCTCGGGTATGATCTACGCCTCTCGGTTTTTAAAAGCCAATCCCGGAAAAAGGGCTGCGGTGGTGGCTGTCGAGAGTCCGACTGCCACCTTCCAGCTAACCGATTTCAGCATGGCCAATATGGTAAGCGCAGCTATCTTTGGCGACGGGGCAGCCTGTGTGCTGCTCTCTTCTGAGGAGGATGCAAACGGACCTGAAATCCTAGGGGAGGAAATGTACCATTTTTTCGAAGCCACCCACCTGATGGGTTTTGATGTGGTGAACACAGGGTTGAAAATGATCCTGGACCCATCGGTGCCCACGGCCATCAGTGAACATTTTCCCGATATCATCCATCCCTTTCTCAGAAAGCACCACACCTCCATTGAAAAGGTAGACCACCTCGTCTTTCATCCGGGTGGGAGAAAGATAGTGGAGACCGTGGAGTCCCTTTTCGGAGCTTTGGGAAAGAACATGGACGACACCCGGGAAACCCTCAGACTGTACGGCAATATGAGCAGTGCCACGGTACTCTATGTACTGGAGCGATTTATGGACAGGGAGATCGGGATGGGAGAGCAGGGCCTGATCCTCAGTTTTGGCCCGGGGTTCTCAGCCCAAAGGGTATTGATCCAATGGTAAGGCAGACAACCAAAGATATGTGCTACCTTTACTGTAAAGTAGCTAAATAAGGAGGGCATGAACGAACCGAATGTCAAAAATTGGGCAATAATCCTTGGGGGTAGCAGGGGGTTGGGTCTGGCGACGGCTCACAAACTCTCGGAGGACGGATATGCCATATGTATCGTTCACCGCGACAGGCGTGCAGACCTTCCGGAAATTGATAATCAGTTTGCCAAAATAAAAAAAAGAGCCCCCGCTTTCTATTCCTTCAATGCCGATGCAGTCAATCCACAGAAAAGAAAAGAGATCATACAGCAGCTAAAATCGGGGTTTACGGAAGGAGACAGGCTGAAGGTGCTGGTCCACAGTATCGCAAAAGGCAGCCTGAAACCCATGTACAACCCACATGGGGAGGCCCTGAGCGCTGAAGACATCGAGATCACGTTCAGGGCCATGGCGCTCAGTCTGTATGAGTGGGTGCAGAACCTCGTATCAGAAAACATGAATCACCCCGATATGCGCGTCATATCCTTTACCAGCGAAGGGAATACCAAAGCCATGCCCGGATATGGGGCCGTTTCTGTAGCTAAGGTGGCCCTAGAGGCCCTCACAAGGAGCATCGCCCTGGAATTTGCTCCGCTCGGGATCAGAGCCAATTGTATACAGGCGGGTGTCACCAACACATCCTCCTTTAATATGATCCCGGGAAGTGAAAGGAT
>NZ_JBFGBM010000049.1:0-14584 GCF_041567615.1 Muriicola sp. | reverse complement strand
ATTGTCCTCCTCTTCAGTGATCTTGGGAACACCCTGTTCTCCTCCATCACCTATCAGATCATGGGTGTGGTCTCTGTGCGTTTCCTCCTGGAGGTGGTGGTCGCGACCTTTCTTATCCTTATGTTCGGGGAGATCCTCCCAAAGATTTATGCCAACAGGAATAAACACCAGTTCTCACACTTTATGGCCTTTCCCCTCAAGGGGCTGGACATCCTTCTTACCCCTCTGAGCAGCCCGATGCGATCGGCAACGATCTATCTTTTTGACAAATTCGGCAGGCAGAGATCCAACCTTAGTGTCGACCATTTGTCACAGGCCCTGGAACTCACTTCTGAAGGGGATACCACCAAGGAAGAACAGAAGATCCTGGAAGGCATCGTATCCTTTGGGAACACGGACACCAAACAGGTGATGAGGCCCCGCATTGATATTTTCGCACTCAGGGAAGACATGAAATTCCCGGAGGTACTGGAGGAGATCAAAAAGAACGGATATTCCCGCATTCCGGTATTTTCGGATCATATAGATAAGGTGATCGGGGTGCTCTACGTCAAAGACCTCCTTCCCTACATAGACCGGAAGCAATTCGCATGGATTTCCCTGATCAGGGAGCCGTATTTTGTTCCCGAGAACAAGAAGCTGGACGACCTGCTGCTGGAATTCCAGGAAAAGAAGATACACCTGGCCGTGGTAGTGGATGAATACGGGGGTACTTCAGGGGTGGTTACCCTGGAGGATATCATTGAAGAGATCGTGGGTGATATCAGTGATGAGTTTGATGATGAGGACCTGGTCTTTTCCAAACTGGACGACCATAACTATGTTTTCGACGGCAAGACCGCTCTCAAGGATTTTTACAGGGTGGCAAAAATTGACGACGAGGCGGCGTTTGAAGAACAAAAAGGGGAATCCGAGACCATCGCAGGCTTTGTCCTGGAGATCGCAGGGAGTTTCCCAAAAAAAGGAGAGAAGATCACCTTCCAGAATTACGAATTTGTAGTGGAAAGCCTGGACAGGAAAAGGCTCAAACAAATAAAAATCACCCTGCCGAATGAGGTTTAATTTCTTGTTGTTTTTATGTGGATTCCTGTGTTTACTCAGCTCCTGCGGGGACGAGGCGCTGCCCAAACCCAAGGCCCAGCTCCGGCTCGAGTATCCGGCAGGGGGGTCGGATGTGGTGAATACTCCGGCCTATTCCTTTGAATCAAACAACCTGGCTCAGGTCAGGGATGAGAAAGCCAGTTCCCTTACCCTGGATTATCCGGCCCTGAAGGGCGCCATCTACCTTACTTACAAGCCGGTTGAGGACAATCTGGTCCAACTGCTCTCCGATGCGCAGAAATTGTCTTATGAGCACGTGATCAAGGCGGATAATATCATGGAGCAAAAGTATATAGACGAAGAAGGCAGGGTCTATGGTATGTTCTACGAAGTGAAAGGGGATGCGGCCTCTCAGGCCCAGTTCTACGCCACAGACAGTACACGCCACTTCCTTACAGGGTCTCTGTACTTTTACGCCAAGCCGAATTACGATTCTGTGTATCCTGCGGCGGTCTACTTGCAGAAGGATGTACGCAGAATCCTTGAAACCCTCAAATGGAAATAAGCAGGTCATGACTGAATTGAATGGCAAGCTGATCCCTTCGTGTTACGAAAAGATATCCCCCTATATCCATCGAACCCCCGTTCTGACTTCCAGGCTGATCAATGATATAATCGGGGCAGAGGTGTATTTCAAATGCGAGAATTTCCAGCGGATGGGCGCCTATAAGATGCGGGGTGCGACCCATGCTTTGTTATGCCTGAGTGAACAAGAACGGAGTAAAGGGGTGGTGACCCATTCTTCAGGGAATTTTGCCCAGGCCCTTGCCCTGGCCGCAAAGAGCCTGGGAGTGAAGGCCTATATCGTAATGCCAACTACTGCGCCGGAAGTAAAGAAGAAAGGGGTTGTGGAATACGGAGGGATCATTTACGAATGCGAACCTACCCTGGTTGCCAGGAATGCCATGGCCAGAGCAATACAGGACAAAACGGGTGCTGTGTTCTTACACCCATCTAACGACCCTGACGTAATTCTCGGTCAGGGTACCGCCGCCTATGAACTTCTTCAGGATTACCCCGATCTCGATTGCATCCTGACGCCAGTGGGAGGAGGCGGACTCATTGCCGGAACGGCTCTGGCCGCGGCCTTTATGAAACCCTCAGTGGAGGTAATTGGTACGGAACCCTTTGAAGTGGATGATGCTTATCGCTCCCTGGAAAGCGGAAGGATAGAGGGGAATGAAACGACGAATACGATCGCAGACGGACTCAAAACCCAGCTGGGGAGCAATACTTTCCCGGTCATCCGGAAATACGTAAAGAAGATCATCCGGGTAGAAGAGCATGAGATCGTGGAGGCGATGCGCCTTATCTGGGAACGGATGAAGATCATCGTAGAACCTTCCAGCGCTGTGGCCCTGGCCGGACTGTATCGGGACAGAGCCGATTTCAAAGGTAAAAAGGTGGGGATCATCATTTCGGGAGGCAACGTAGATCTGGGGCAATTACCTTTTTAGTCCTCTCTAAGCAGGGTTTCAGCCCGCTCAATACTGCCATTGATATCTTCTCTGAGCTGGATCACTTTCTGTTCTTCTTCCAGTAGCCATGTCCTTTTTTCTTCAGACAATTCCTTTCCATTGAGGATCTCATCCGAATCAAATCGGGACCCAAACCCCTGCATCCAGTCCATCATAGATCGGTGTGCTGCCTGCAGGTCTTTCATCGCAGTCATGTACTTCATTCCAGCTTCCGTGGAATCGGCCATGGGCTTTAATTCAGCGACCAGCTTGCTGATGTCGCTCATTTTGGGCATGACCTCATCGTGTATGGCGATCACTTCCTGCATTTTGGTGGGTTGATCTGGCTTTTTATTCTCGGTCTTGCAGGAGAAGATCAGAAAGAAAGAGAGGATCAGAATTATCGGTTTCATGGGATAAGGGCTTAAGAATTAGGACAAATTTACGAAACCCAATTCCCGGAATCCCATGAAAAACCCTCATTTTTGCGCCAAAATTGCCGGCTTTGAGCGATGTGAACAGAAAATGGATGTACCTGGTCATACTTTCCATTATTTGGGGTACCTCCTATATCCTGATCAAGAAGGGGCTGGAGGGATTTACCCCCGTTCAGCTGGGAGCTGTACGCATTGTGATCACTTCAGTTGTCCTGCTTTCTCTTGGGTTCAGATCCCTCAGATCGATCTCAGGAAAAGAATGGTTCTGGGTGGGTCTGTCAGGACTCCTCGGCAGTTTCCTTCCTGTTTTCCTCTTCGCTTTTGCAGAAACCGAAATAGACAGCAGCATCGCTGCTATCCTGAATTCACTCGTACCCCTGTTCACCATTCTGATCGGTTTCGCGGCCTTTGGCATTACCTTTTCGAAAAGGCAGTTGGGCGGGGTCCTCGTGGGTCTTCTTGGAGCCGTCCTGCTAATCGCCTTGGGTTCGGAGATCAATCCGGGTCAGAATTACTGGTATGCCGGCCTGGTTGTTCTGGCTACAATTTTCTACGCCTGCAATGCTAACATCATCAAGAGTAAACTGCAGGAGGTCTCTGCCATGGGCATCGCCGTGGGCAACTTTGCTTTTATGATAGTACCGGCCCTTTTCCTTCTGTTTTACTCAGGAGCACTGAACAGCTCCGTCCGCCAGGGAGAATTTTTCATGAGTTCCCTCGGCTACGTGGCCATTCTCAGTATCATCGGCACCTGTGTAGCCAAGGTGATGTTCAACAGGCTTATACAAATATCGTCTCCTGTGTTTTCGGTTTCGGTGACCTACCTGATTCCTGTGGTAGGGATATTCTGGGGATTGATGGACGGAGAACGCTTCAGCCTGTGGCAGGTCTTTGCCGCAGGTATCATTCTCATAGGGGTATACCTGGTCAATAAAAAAAAGAGCACATCCCGTAGTTGAAATGTGCTCTCCTTTTACAGTTGTTAGTGACTAGTCGAAATCGGCATCCGTAGGGCCGAAATTGATCACAGCCTCCAGTAGTTTCGCCTCGATGGTCTGTGGACCCAGGTTGCTGGTCCGCATGGCAGGGAATTTGATCCCGTCAAATTCCTGGTAGTCCATCAGGGTACTTTCCTGGTTCTGGGTCTGACCGTTCATGGAAGTCACCGTGGCTTCTTTCACCTTAAGGCCTGATTCCATATCGTAGTAGTACGTGGCCTGTATCACCTTTCCGGGTACTTCGATCTTGATCACCTCCTTGCCGTCGAGCATTTCCGTGCCCCCGATCCTGGCGTCAGGGTTGGCAGCTATTTTTTGCTCCGGGAAGATTCCCATGGCGTTTTGCATATCCTGCTGCAAGTCTGGGGGTAAGGCCATTTTGTTGGCTCCCTGCTTCATATAAAGCTCATCTCCCTTGGCTATGACACCCATCATAGGCGCATTGTTCATAAAGGTGGTCTGAGCGTATTTGTCTGCAGTCCTTTTCTCTTCGATCTTGATCGTGGCCCCCATCGCACTGCCCTCGTAGACGAGCTTCAGGGATTGTATCTCCGCCACTTTGTCCTTTCCGCCTATGGCTTCAAAATACTTGTCGATCACGGATTGTACGGTAGTTCCCTCAGGGATACTCGCTTCGTAATTGGCCTTTTCCGCCTCATTGGCGTATTTGTCGTAGTATTTGATGGGAATAGATTTCCCGTTAAAGCTCACCTTTTCCAGGTTCTCCAGGACCTCACTGCCCTTACCGGCTACCACGATCCTCGCGTTGTCGGTGGAGAAGTATTTCTGGGCTGCTGCCTGTACATCCTCAATGGTAATAGCGTTGATCTTTTCCAGATAGGTCTTGTAGAAATCCTTGGGAAGGTCTTCCGTCTCGATATTCAGGGCGTACCTGGCGATGGTGGACGGCCTTTCAAGGGCCATCACAAAGTTGCCTACGTACTTGGCCTTGGTATTCTTCAATTCTTTCTCGGAAACGGGTTCCTTTGCGATTCGGTCGATCTCCTTTAATAGCTCGACTACAGAGCTGTCTGTAACCATATTCCGAACACTGGCCGAAGCCCGGAACCTGGAAGGGGCGTACTTACTGTCTCCGATGCGGGAGTAGGAACCGTAGGTATAACCTTTGTCTTCCCTCAGGTTCAGGAACAACCGCGCCTCTCCGCCTCCCCCGAGGATCTGGTTGGCGACGATGGCCGGAAGGTAATCCGGGTCCTTCATCTTCAGGTCTACGAGGTTTTGCACCGTGATCTCGGACTGAACCGCATTGGGCACATCCACGAAATTGATCTGAGTGTACTGGGCATCCGAAGGCTTGGAATAGGAAAAGGATGGGGGTGAAGCCTTGGTCCAGGGGGTAAAGGCCTCGGTGACCAATTCTTTCACTTGCTCAAACTCCACATCCCCTATGACTACCAGGTAAGCATTGGCGGGGACGAAATAATTCTGGTAGAATTGTTTTACATCCAGCAAATTCACATTGTTCACTGTCTCTTCCGTGGTGAATTCCCCGTAAGGATGCCCTTTACCGTAGGCCAAGGCGGTCTGAACCCTGCCGGCAATGGCAGAAACGTCCTTTTCCTGTGTCTTGAGCCCTGTGATAAGCTTGTCTTTTTCCTTGTCAAACTCTTCCTGAGTAAAATTCGGATTGATGGCCGCATCTGCCATCAGTTCCAGGATCCTAGGGAAATACTTGGAAAGTGAGCTGGCAAAAGCGCTCTGAGATCCAAAGCTGATGTTCGCACCCAGGAAGTCGACTTCTTCATTGAATTCATCCTTGGGAATGGAGGTGGATCCATTGCCCAGCAGAGCTCCTGTTAGGCTGGAAACACCTGCCTTGTCCCCCTCCAGGATAGGAGGGTTGTCAAGGGTTAGCTGAATGGAAACTCTTGGGAGTTTGTGATTTTCAACCACAAGTACTTTCAGGCCGTTGTTCAGCTCAAATCGCTGGGGCTCGTCGAGGTTGATCTCCGGAGCCGGCCCCGGCTCCGGCATTTTTGACCGGTCTACCTGGGCGGTAACGGATACCGCCAGAAAGGCGACCAATAAAGTAAAATATACTCTTTTCATTTTCTAATTGTCTGTTTTGTCCTTAGGTAAATATTCGATGACCACACGCTGGTTGGGTTTGAGGTATTTTTCGGCAACAGCCCTGATCTCCTCGCGGGTGATGGAGCGGAAAATGTCTATCTCCTTGTTGATGAGGTCTGTGTCCCCATATAGCATGTACGAGGTGGCAAGCGTACCGGCTATTCCTTCCACGCTGGAATTAGAATTCACAAACCGGTTCTCAAATTTGTTCTGAAGCTTCTGGTAATCCTTCTCAGAAATAAGGTCGGTCCTCACCTTGGCCACCTCTTCTTCCATCTCTGCAGCGAGAACCTCCAGTGGAGTCTCACCAACGGGCAGGGCAAAAACCAGGTACATACCATAGTCTTCCTGTCCTATATTAAAGGCGCCTACCTGCAGGGCCTGTTTCTGGTCGTCCACGATCTTTTTGTACAGCTTTGAGCTCTTTCCGTCACTCAGGTAGGTGGAGATCATGTCGAGGACATATGCATCCCTTTCCGCAAATCCCGGGGTCCTGTAGGCGACCATGATCGCAGGGATCTGGATATTCGGATCGTAGGCCTTGGTCCTGATCTCTGTAGTGATAGGTTCTTCCTTTGGGTAAGAGCGTACGATGTCTGCCCCCCTTGGGATGGGCCCGAAATAATCGGAGATCATCTTTTTGGTCGAAGGAATATCGATATCGCCCGCAACCACCAGCACGGCATTGTTGGGCACGTAATATTTTTTATTGTAGGCGATCACGTCCTCCAAAGAGGCGGCATCGAGATCTTTCATATAGCCGATGTTGGGATCCTTGTAGGGGTGCACTTTAAACAGGTTTTCCCCCAGGACGGGCAGCAGCTGTCCATAGGGCGAGTTGTCATAACGGAGTCTTTTTTCTTCCTTCACCACTTCCTGCTGGGTATCTATGCCCACCTGGTTGATGATTGGGTGCAGCATGCGTTCAGATTCCATCCAAAGGCCGAGTTCCAGATTGTTACTCGGAAAAACCTCATAGTAATAAGTCCTGTCCTGGGATGTATTGGCGTTGTTTCTCCCTCCGTTGGAAGATACGATCTCAAACCATTTCCCCCTTTCGATATTCTTTGTCCCTTCAAAGAGCAGGTGTTCAAATAAATGGGCAAATCCCGTACGTCCCTCTGTACGGTCCTTACCCCCTACATGGTACATGACCGAGGTGGTCACCACAGGCGCAGTATTGTCCTTGTGCAGGATCACGTGCAGCCCGTTGTCCAGGTCGTACTCCTCGTAGGAAACCTCCTGTGCCACCATGTGGAAAGACGCGAGGAGCAGGGCCATGAAGGGCACCTGAAATTTAAATTTTCTCATGTGTTTGCGATTATTTTATAAATGAAAGAATATGGGGTCGGGAGAGGTGAGAAGAATGCTCTAGACCCCCGACCCATTAGATTAGTAAATATAAAGATTCCGCTAGCTTTAACAAGAATTAACAGCTATATTAACGATAATTTCATACTTTAAAAGCCGTCCAATTAACCAAAAAACTATGAATAAAGTCGCTTTGCCCATCCGGTTTGGTTTCGCAGCCAGTGGAAGTCTCATCGCCTATTTCCTGATCCTGTCATTGGTCGATTTGCACACCAATGTGTTTTACAGCCTTTTCAACGGAGTCATCACGGGGTTCGCGATCTACGAAGCGATCAAGTATTTCAAAATTCAGGAGAAGGAGAAATTTTCTTACGGTACGGGCTTCAAGGCCGGCATCGTAACGGGCTTCGTGGCTACATTGATCTTCACCGTCTTCTTTGCGATCTACTCAACGGAGATCGATCCGGAATTTCTCGCCCATCTCTCAGAGCAGTGGTTCAGCAGATTCGAGAGTTTTGAGGCCATCGTCTTTTTTACCGTGGCCATCATGGGTTTTGCAACTACATTGGTTCTGACCCTGGCATTTATGCAATTGTTCAAGTCTACGAAGAACGCCTGAGCACAAGTGTCTTTTTTATCAGTAAAGCCCTTGCTAATTAGCAATTAAGCAGTATATTTGCACCCTCCTAAAACGCGCATTGAGCGCATAGGTTATAACACTAATTCAAAGCTATGTATGCAATTGTAGAGATAGCAGGGCAGCAATTCAAGGTTGCGAAAGACCAGAAGGTGTACGTAAACCGGCTCAAAGAAGAAGAAGGGAAGAAAGTTTCTTTCCACAATGTGCTTCTTCTCGAGGACGGTAAGAACGTGACCGTTGGCGCCCCGGCTATAGACGGAGCTGCCGTAGAGGCTAAAGTCGTCAAGCACCTGAAAGGTGACAAGGTTATTGTCTTTAAGAAAAAAAGACGCAAGGGATATCAAAAAAAGAACGGTCACCGACAGTTCCTAACTGAGATCCAGATCGAAGGTATCATTGCTAAAGGAGCCAAAAAGGTAGAGGCTAAAAAAGAAGCTGCTCCTCAGAAAGAGGCACCGAAAGCAAAGAAAGAAGCGCCTAAAGCTACTAAGGTTGAAAAGGCAGCTGCAGCTCCCAAAAAGGAGTCACCAAAAGCTTCGGCCGACCTGAGCAAGCACACCGTTGCTGAACTCAAGGAAATGGCCAAAGCCAAAGGCCTTGAGGGATACTCTTCAATGAAGAAGGCTGAACTCATCGCTGCTTTAAGTAAATAAACAAGGAGATCACTCCGCTAAAAAGAAAGAATTATGGCACATAAAAAAGGTGTAGGTAGTTCCAAGAACGGAAGGGAATCAGAATCGAAACGACTCGGGGTAAAGATCTTCGGTGGTCAGGCAGCTATTGCCGGAAACATCATCGTTAGGCAACGCGGTACCAAGCACAACCCGGGCGAGAATGTATACGCAGGTAAAGACCATACTTTGCATGCTAAAGTAGACGGACTTGTAAAATTTGAGAAAAAGGCTGGAGGCAAATCCTATGTTTCTGTAGAGCCTTTTGACGCATAAACAGGTTGAAGGAAATAAAAAAAGCTCTTGAGAAATCAAGAGCTTTTTTTTTGCGTTAACCGCGGCCATCAATACCTGTAATAATCAGGTTTGAACGGTCCGTACTGAGGCACGCCGATATAGTCGGCCTGTTCCTTGTCTAATTCCGTGAGCTCTGCACCAAGGCGAGCTAGGTGCAACTTGGCAACCTTCTCATCCAGGTGCTTGGGCAGCATGTATACCTTGTTTTCGTACTTCTCTCCGTTTTTCCACAACTCGATCTGGGCCAGGGTCTGGTTTGTAAACGAATTGCTCATCACAAAACTGGGATGACCTGTGGCACACCCCAGGTTTACGAGTCGGCCTTCCGCCAAAACCACGATATCCTTGCCGTCAATGGTATACTTGTCTACCTGAGGCTTGATCTCATCCCGGGTGTCACCGTAATTAGCATTCAGCCATGCCATATCAATCTCGTTGTCAAAATGACCAATGTTGCAAACGATGGCCTTATCCCTCATAGCTCTGAAGTGTTCTTCCCTGATAATATCCTTATTTCCAGTGGCCGTGATAATGATGTCTGCTGTTTTGATGACAGATTCTATTTTCTTGACTTCAAAACCGTCCATACAGGCCTGAAGGGCGCAAATGGGGTCGATCTCTGTCACGGTAACTATGGAGCCGGCTCCTCTGAATGAGGCGGCCGTACCTTTACCCACATCTCCATATCCGGCAACCACAACCCTTTTACCTGCCAGCATGGTATCGGTAGCCCTTCGGACTGCGTCTACAGCGCTTTCCTTGCATCCGTATTTGTTGTCGAACTTGGATTTGGTCACACTGTCATTCACATTGATGGCCGGCATGGGTAAGGTTCCTTTTTTCATGCGCTCATAGAGCCTGTGAACTCCTGTGGTTGTCTCTTCAGACAATCCCTTGATACCGGTTGCTAGCTCAGGGTAGCGATCCAGCACCATGTTGGTGAGGTCACCCCCGTCATCGAGGATCATATTCAGGGGTTTTCTGTCTTCCCCGAAGAACAGGGTCTGCTCTATACACCAGTCGAATTCTTCTTCAGTCATCCCTTTCCAGGCATAGACCGGTATGCCGGCTGCCGCGATGGCCGCTGCAGCGTGGTCCTGGGTAGAGAAAATATTACAAGAACTCCAGGTTACCTCAGCTCCCAGGGCAACAAGTGTCTCGATCAGGACAGCCGTCTGAATGGTCATGTGCAGACAACCCGCGATTCTCGCTCCCTTGAGCGGCTTTTCTTTTCCGTATTCTTCCCTTAGCGACATCAGGCCGGGCATTTCTGCCTCCGCCAGTTCAATTTCCTTTCTCCCCCAGGCTGCCAGTGACAGATCCTTCACTTTGTAAGGTACATAGGGTATGGTTTTGGTGCTCATCTCTTATTTTATTTTTACTTTCGTTAGCGTGCGGGAAACCGCAATTTTTTTGGACCTCAAAGATAGTGATAACTTAAAACATCCCATGCCTCTTTACAAAACAATAACAATGGATCCTGATGTCCGGGTGCATATCTGGAAGATCACGGAGACGGAGGAAGCACTGGCAAAAGGGATATCTCTGACTCCCCATTGCCAGGAGCGATATGAAGGGATGAAATCCGAACTCCACCGGAGGGGTTTTCTCAGTATCCGACACCTGATGGCACTCGAGGGTTATACAGATCATGATCTTTACTATGACACACTTGGCAAACCACACCTGAGGGACGGCTCGTATATTTCCATAACTCATAGCTACAATTTTACGGGCATAATCGTCAGCAACCATATTCCGGCGGGTATCGATATTGAAAAACAACGGGAAAAGATCCTGAAGATCGCCCATAAATTCACTCCTGTCTCAGAATACAACCCGATAAAAGACCCTATCCAACTGAGAAGGAAGCTCACCGTGGTCTGGTGCGGGAAGGAATCCCTGTACAAGATCAATTCCACGGTGGGGTTGAGCTTTCTGAAGAATATCGATATCCGGGATTTTGGATTGGATCAGCTCAGGACCACGGGTCTTATCCACCTGAATGGAAATACCTCTTTTTTCGACATCCACTTTCTGGAATTCGAAGGTTCCACCTGTGCCTTTGCCCTGCAATTAAGGTCTGATGCCTCAGAAGAATATTTGATCCCGAATAAAAAGACAGATCCATGAATATTTCCGTTGAGCTTACCCTGAGTCCGCTGCAGGATGATTTTGAACCCCCCGTGATCGCTTTTATAAAGGCCCTCAGGGCCTCCGGTCTTAAAGTGGTGGAGAACCCGCTCAGCACTCATGTTTATGGTCCCTTTGATGAGGTGATGACCCTTATCCAAAACGAATTGAAGGAGGTCTTTGAATCCATTGACCACGGCTTGCTCCACATGAAGATCGTCAAATCAGACCGCAGCGATTATGAACCCCATTTCTGATTTTTTCCTGGACCCGTACAGGGGAAGGGAGGCATATCTCATCGCCCTGGAGGCAGTGGCCTTCTTCTTCGGTATCGCCAGCGTGATCTATGCCAAACGGGAGAATATCCTCGTATATCCAACCGGCCTGGTGGCAACTGTTATCACGGTGTACCTCTTTTATAGAGACGAACTTTTTGGTGACATGATGATGAATTTCTATTATTCGATCATGAGCATTTACGGCTGGTGGAACTGGGCCAGGAAGAAAAACGACGAACGGGTGGTACATATTTCCAGGACGAATACCAGAGAAAAAGTGATCGGTTTTGTCATGTTCCTGATGACCATGGCCGTTACCTACGGAGTGTACAGGGGGTATGGAACCCTGCTTGAAGGGGCGAATTACATAGATATTTTTACCTCGGGTGTCTTTTTTACCGCCATGTGGTATATGGCCAACAAAAAACTGGAGAACTGGACCCTCTGGATCCTGGCAGATGTCATCACTGTACCTCTTTACGCCTACAGGGGATGGGGGATGCTTTCCTTCCAATACCTTATCTTTACGGTCCTTGCGATACAAGGGTACCTGGCATGGAAGAAAGACTTAGACAACTCCCTTCAGACATCATAAAAGTAGTTCTGTTCGGCCCTGAATCTACGGGTAAGACTACACTTTCCAAAGATCTGGCAGAACATTACAAGACGCCATGGGTTCCGGAATATGCCCGTGAATACCTGCAGGACAAATGGGACCAGGAACAAAAGACCTGTGAACCTCACGACCTTCTTCCCATTGCCGAAGGCCAGATGAAGTTAGAAAATGAAGCTACCCAAAAAGCAGAGCGTCTTTTGATCTGCGATACGGACCTATTGGAAACCATGGTCTATTCGGAGGCCTATTACCTGGGGTATTCCGATCCTGTCTTAAAGAAATATGCCCTGGAGAACAGCTATGATCTTTACTTGCTGACCTATATCGATACACCCTGGGTAAAAGACGACCTGCGTGATAAGCCCGGGGAACGGGAAGAGATGTACAGGTATTTCAAACAAACGCTGGTAAGGTATAAGCGGAATTTCATTATTTTAAAGGGAGATCGGGAAACCAGGCTGAAAATGGCCATTGAACAGATCGACAAACTAATTGCACATGATAGAATTCACCCACAGGGACATCAAGCAGATCGAAGAAAAGGGGATCAGTAAAAAAACGGTTGAAGAACAGATTCGGACCTTTATGGAGGGGATTCCGAATGTAAACCTCTACGCTCCTGCCCGTGTCGGGGAAGGTATCCTCCAATTGAATTCAAAGGAGAAAAAAGAGTATTTAGAAGTCTTTGAAAAGGCCGGGGATTCCTTTTCACTCTTGAAGTTTGTCCCTGCCTCCGGAGCAGCATCCCGCATGTTTAAAGCCCTTTTTAGTTTTCTCGAGAAATTCGACCCCGGGAAGGAGTCCTTCGATGACTTTCTCAAAAATCAGGGGGACAACAACATCCGAAACTTCTTCAATAGGGTAACTGAATTTCCCTTTTACGATTTGGTCCTCCGGAGAATTGGAGTTAAGGATCTGGCTTCAGATGCCGATAAGTACGCCTTTGTCAATGAACTCCTCAGGGAGGACGGCCTGAACTACGGTTTTTACCCAAAAGGCCTTTTGCCCTTTCATACATACCGGAAGATCCTGGCTACTCCTTTTGAGGAGCACCTGTTTGAAGCAGTAGACTACGCCAGGGTAAAGAAAAAGGCGAGACTCCACTTTACGATCTCCGACCAGCATCAATCCCTTTTTGACGAGGAATGGGAGAAGATCAAAAAACGCGTTTCCGAGAAGACTGACACAGAGTTTGAGATCGGGTACTCCTATCAAAGTCAGGCCACTGACACCATCGCCGTTACCCCGGAGAATGAGCCCTTCAGGAATGAGGACGGGAGCGTACTTTTCAGGCCCGGGGGCCATGGGGCCCTCCTCAGAAATCTGAACGAACAGGATGCAGACATCATCTTCATCAAGAACATCGATAATGTGGTGACCCGTGATCAGTCTCCAGAAACGGCAGCATCCAAAAAGCTCCTGGCCGGGGTATTGCTCCACTTGCAGGAGAAAGTTTTTGGCTATGCCAGGCTCCTTGAAGGGGAAACGATAAGCGGGAATGATATGGAGGAGATTATGGCCTTTTTGAAAAATGAACTCAATGTCCGTTTCTCAGACAGTTATGAAAGCTTTACCATTGGGCAGCAAATAGAGATACTGAAGGATAAATTACACCGGCCGCTCCGGGTGTGTGGGATGGTAAAGAACGAAGGAGAACCCGGGGGAGGGCCCTTCTGGGTAAAGGACAGGAATGGCAATATCAGCCTGCAGATCGTAGAATCGGCCCAGGTAGATCTTGACAGGGAACACCAGGCTGCTATATTCAGGGAAGCTACCCATTTTAATCCGGTGGATATCGTTTGCGGGGTTAAGGATCACAAGGGGAGGAAATTCGATCTGCTCCGTTTCGCAGATGAGAAACAGGGATTTATCACCCGGAAAACCCAGGAAGGTAAACCGCTGAAAGCCCTGGAACTCCCAGGCTTGTGGAATGGGGGAATGGCTTACTGGAACACAGTTTTTGTGGAGGTGCCCATCAGCACTTTCAATCCTGTAAAGACCGTCAACGACCTGCTCAAGCCTGCCCACCAGGCACAACCTGAATAAAGATCCTTTCATTTCGCAGAGATTAAGCAACAAGTGCTTATCTTTGCCACGTCTCAAAGGGGTGCCTGTTACATTCCCGGTCCTGACCGGTGCAACAGGCTGAGAGTACACCCGATGAACCTGGGCGGGTAATGCCGCCAAGGGAACAGGCCTTCCGAAAAAAAACGGCAGGCCGGATTTGAGGAAGATTCAGACCCATGTTCGATTCTTTCCCAATGGGTATCCGGTAATAACGGTTCAACAGAATAATCACCCCTTTTATTCTAAATAAGTTTTTGGAATGAAAAAAGGAATTTTATTCGTTTTCTTCGCATCTCTCGCGGGATTCGTGAACGCACAGGAACAGGTAAAGGACACTACAACGTCCAGGGAGATCGTATTGGATGAGGTCCTGGTGTCTTCCGTCAGGGTAACCAGGGAATCCCCAGTGACCTTTTCAAACCTGACCAAAGAAGAACTGGCCCCGAGGAACCTGGGGCAGGATATACCCATCCTGCTCAACTTCCTT
>NZ_JBFGBM010000048.1:0-14616 GCF_041567615.1 Muriicola sp. | reverse complement strand
TGACAAGGCTGGAAAATTGCATTCCATCCCTATTACCATAGAAGACCGAAAGGCTTATGTGGAAGGGCTCGTGAGTTTTGAAAATATGCAGGAGGTACCTGTAAAACTCCTGATGGACACCGGCAGCAGCGATGCCGTTTGGTTGTTCCAGGATCTGGAGAAAGGCATCAGCATACCCGAAAAACACTACGTGGATTATCTCGGGAAGGGATTGAATGGCAGTATATTCGGCAAGCGGACGTTGGTGAGCAAGGTACAACTCGGGGATTTTGTTCTCAATGACGCCAAAGCCGCTTTCCCGGATATGTTTTCCTTCAGCAGCATCAAGGATCACGGGGACAGGAACGGAACCGTAGGAGGGGAGATCCTGAGGCGTTTCAATATCGTATTCAATTACAGGGACGGGGTGATCAACCTGCGGAAAAACAGTTTTTTTAACGATCCGTTCCGATTTAATATGAGCGGACTCGAATTGCAGCACAATGGGGTCAGGTATATTGCAGAACGCATCACGGACAGCCGGGGCGTTGTTAAAAATGACGAACGCACTTTCGGGGATGTTCAGATCCTGATGGAAAACAGGACCCGACTCAGCCTGGTCCCTGAGATCATCGTATCAGGTATCAGGGCCGGCAGCCCTGCAGAGGAGGCCGGGCTTAGGGAAGGGGATGTGATCCTGGCAGTCAATGGGAAGAGCATCCACAAATACAAACTGCAGGAGATATTGAACATGATCAACGAGAAGGAGGGCAAGAAGGTCCGTCTGCTGATCGAGCGATACAACTCAGACCTCCTCTTCTCCTTTACCTTGAGGGATGTGTTTGAAAAAAAACCCTGACAAATCTGCCAGGGTCTTTCTGTCTATATTTTGAAATGGATTATTTGCCTTCAACAGGTTTTACCTCGCCTTTGATCTTCAACACCTTAGTAGGGGTGTCTGCATTAGAGATGACGGTAATGGCCTTCCTGATAGGCCCCACCCTGTTGGTGTCATATTTCACCTGAATTTCTCCTGTTTTCCCGGGCATGATAGGCTCCTCAGGTTTCTTGGGTATAGTGCATCCACAGCTTGAACTCACCTTGGAGATGATCAATGGAGCTTCTCCAGTATTGGTAAATTCAAATACGCGAATTCCGTCACTTCCTTTTTGGATCACTCCGTAATCCACAGTCTCAGTTTTGAACTGTATTTTGGCCGTCTTTTCCTGAGCGTGTACGCTTAAGGCCATCAGGCCAACAAACAATAATAAAACTAGTTTTTTCATCACTTAACTTTTAGAGTGAATCTCAAATGTAGCATATTTGCAGTTACATCCAAAATTCTTTTGTTATCTACTAACGTTACTTATTTTTGTTTCGTATTTCATTGACGGATTTTAATCGAATTAAGGTCCACATCCGTAAAACCCTTATAATTCCGCCGTTTCACCCCTTATTTGTCAAGAATCATACCAAAGATGAACATCCCTTCAAAATACGATCCCATCGCCATAGAAGACAAATGGTATGCCTACTGGTTAAAACACAAATACTTCCATTCAGTCCCCGATGAGAGGGAGCCTTTTACCATCGTGATCCCACCCCCTAACGTAACAGGGGTTCTTCATATGGGGCATATGCTCAACAACACTTTACAGGACGTACTCATCAGAAAGGCACGCTTACAGGGCCGCAATGCCTGCTGGGTTCCCGGGATGGACCATGCTTCTATTGCCACCGAGGCTAAGGTCGTTGCAAAATTAAGGGAGGTAGGAATCCGCAAAGCCGATCTCACCAGGGAGGAGTTTCTGGAACACGCCTGGGAATGGACGCACGACTACGGGGGAGTGATCCTGGAACAACTCAAGAAACTGGGCTGCTCCTGCGATTGGGACCGGACCAAGTTCACCATGGATGAAGACATGTCTGCTTCTGTGATCCGTGTTTTCGTGGATCTTTACAGGAAAGGATTGATTTACAAGGGATACCGTATGGTAAACTGGGACCCGGAAGCCAAGACCACCCTGTCCGATGAAGAGGTGATCTACGAGGAGAAACAGGGCCAGTTGTACTATCTCAAATACACGGTTGAAGGGAGTTCGGAATCGCTTACCATCGCCACTACACGGCCCGAGACTATTCTCGGGGATACCGCCATCTGCATCCATCCGGAGGATGAGCGCTTCGCCCATCTCAGGGGAAAAAAGGCTATTGTCCCTGTCTGTAACAGGGTGGTCCCGATCATCCAGGATGAGTATGTCGACATGGAGTTTGGTACAGGGTGCCTTAAAGTGACCCCGGCCCACGACGAGAACGACTGGAAACTGGGAGAAAAACACGGCCTTGAGACCATAGATATCTTTCATGAAGACGCCACATTGAATTCCTATGGACTTCATTATCAGGGCAAGGACCGCTTTGAGGTCCGCAAGGAGATCGTAAAGGAACTCAATGAAATCGGTGCCCTGGAGAAGGTGGAGACCTATACCAATAAGGTGGGCACTTCGGAGCGAACCAAGGCTGTTATCGAACCCCGCCTGCTCGACCAGTGGTTCCTGAGTATGGAGGAATTGGTGAAACCGGCTTTGAAAGCCGTGGTCGATACAGGGGAAGTTCGCTTCTTTCCCAAAAAATTCGAAAACATTTATAAGGTCTGGATGGAAAACATCCGCGACTGGAATATCTCCCGCCAGCTGTGGTGGGGACAGCAGATCCCAGCCTATTATTACGGGGAGGGAAACAGGGAAGTCGTCGTAGCCGAGACTCCGGAGGAGGCCTTAAAGGAGGCCAGACAGAAAAGTGGAAATCCCGGCCTGAAGCCCGAAGATCTGAAACAGGATGAGGATGTCCTGGATACCTGGTTCTCCTCCTGGTTATGGCCCATAAGCGTGTTCGGGGGGATCCTGGATCCCGATAACGAAGAGGTGAACTACTATTATCCCACCAACGATCTGGTCACGGCACCGGATATCATCTTTTTCTGGGTGGCGCGAATGATCGTAGCGGGCTATGAATTCAGGGATGCAAGACCGTTTGAGAATGTTTATTTCACGGGTCTGGTCAGGGACAAGGAAAGGCGAAAGATGTCCAAGCAACTGGGCAATTCTCCGGATGCTTTAAAACTGATCGAGAACTACGGGGCCGACGGGGTCCGGGTAGGGCTTCTGCTCAGTGCTCCTGCAGGAAACGACCTCCTCTTTGACGAATCCCTCTGCCAGCAGGGAAAGAATTTTGCCAACAAGATCTGGAACGCCTTCCGGCTTGTCAAAGGATGGGAAGTGAAGGACCTGCCTCAGCCCGAGGCCGCAGCCGTCGGAATTCAGTGGTACGGAAACAAATTGAGCGCAACCCTTGAGGAGGTCAACGACCATTTTTCCAAATACCGAATCTCGGATGCATTGATGGCTATCTACAAACTTATCTGGGATGATTTCTGTTCGTGGTTCCTAGAAATCGTCAAACCGGCTTACCAGCAACCCATCGATGCAAAAACATACGCATCGGTCATCGGTTTCTTTGAGGAAAACCTGAAACTTTTACACCCCTTTATGCCCTTCCTGACCGAGGAGGTATGGCAGTGCATGAGCGAACGCTCCCCCGACCAAGCTCTGGTCGTCGCTTCCTGGCCGGAACCTTTGACTCTTGACAAGGAGATCCTGGAGGAATTTTCCTTTGCCTCCGAGGTGATATCGGGTATTCGCACCATCCGGAAAGAAAAGAACATCCCCCAGAAAGATGCATTGGAGCTGCAGCAGATGAGGGTTCAGCAGGTTTCGTCTAAATGGGATGCGGTCATCGAAAAACTGGGGAACATCCATAGCATCACCTCTGTAGAAACAGCTCCGGAAGGTGCCCTTTCCTTCAGGGTGAAAAGCAATGAATTCTTTATCCCTGTGACCGGTGCGGTAGACCTGGAGGCCGAGATCCTGAAGATCAGGGAAGAACTGTCTTACACCCGTGGATTTCTCAATTCCGTTGAAAAGAAGCTGTCTAACGAACGCTTTGTGAACAATGCGCCTGAAGCCGTTGTTGCCCTGGAAAGGAAAAAAGCATCCGATGCCAGGGAAAAGATTGAGACCCTGGAGAAAAGCCTGGCCAGCCTTTCCACTCCCTGATCTGTTTTCCAAATAAAAACCTAATAAGAGCCACATTTTCAATCTGTTGTGATATATTTACGGAAAACGCTGTTATGAGAAAGATACTTTTCGTCCTCCCTTTTTTTCTTAGTCTTGGCGTAGTTTCCTGTTCTAATGACGGAGATTCAGGGTCGAATGAGCAGGAAATCATTGTAAAACCCAGGACGAGTATTTCCGACGCGGCTTTTGAACAGGTCCTGGTAGAATTGGGAATTGACGATGTAGTGGATGGGTCCGTCCTTACCGAGAACGTCGAGACGGTGACCTCCCTGGTTATGAATGACAAGGGCATCAACAGCCTGGAGGGCATAGCAGACTACGCCATGCTGGATAACCTCTGGGTGAATGACAACCAGATAAGCAGCCTGAATCTTTCTTCCAACAGGGCCCTGAAGTTTATCTATGTGGATAACAATGCCCTCACGGCGATTGACATTAGCAACTTGTCCAGCCTGGAGAAATTATCTGTCCCCGGGAATATCCTGACTCAACTCGATATATCAGACAGTCCTGCCCTGCAATTGCTGGACATCAAGAACAATACCCTTGGGGCTATCGACCTTTCGGCCATACCGAACAGTTCGCAGCTCAATACCTTCGCCGTGGAAAATAACCCCCTAACCTGCATAAAAGTGAACGGGGAGATCCTCAACGATATCCCTGCTCAGTGGACGAAGGATCCGGAGGACAGTTACGCTCTCGATTGCAATTAAACACTTACATTACAGGCGGTTAATTTTATGGGATATGAGGTAGTTTCATATCTTTAAGGAAAGATATACGGCCATGAAAACACTTATCCCCTTACTTTTTTCAATTCCACTGGTTCTCTTCGCGCAAAAAGAAACTCCCCCGGTCTTGCCTGTGGATATTCAGATCGTTACAGCAACGCTGCCCTTACCCGAAAATGAGCAGGCGGATGCCATGGTCTACGGATACAATTCCAACGGGGAATTCGTCATCCTCAGGGAAGGGACCAACAATATGGTCTGCATAGCCGATAACCCAAACAGGGAAGGTATCAGCGTAAGTTGTTACAGCAAAAGACTGGAACCCTTCATGGCCCGTGGCAGGGAACTCAATGCGGAGGGAAAATCCCAGGAGGAACGCACTGCTATCAGGGGGCAGGAGATCGCCTCCGGTAAACTACCCATGCCCAAGGAACCCAGTATGCTTTACGTGTATTTTGGAAAGGACGAGGATTATGACCCTTCCACCGGAAAACTTGAAAATGGTAAATTCAGGTACGTGATCTACACCCCGTTTGCAACTACAGAATCGACGGGACTACCCGATAAGCCTCATGCTCCGGGGATGCCCTGGTTGATGGATCCCGGGACACACCGGGCCCATATCATGGTCGGTCCGTTTAACTAGCGGATACGGGATGGGCCTTTCGGGTATCCCAAAGGGTGAAAAGGACAGCGACAATGACCAGGTTTTTAATGATATACTGCCCCGTCAGGGTTAGCGTCAGCGGTCCTGCCGTAAATACCTCCGCAGGAAGCAAAAACAGGGGAGAGAAGGTCAGCAGGATGTGGAGCAGGGCAAATGGGATAGTAATCCTGCGGAATACATTGAGCAGCAGGAAGAGTCCCAGAGTGCATTCCCATATAGCCAGGAGGATGAGAGCCAGGCGGGCATCGAGCAGGTTGAAGGTAAGCTGGACGATGGTTTCGGATGCCAGCCCTTCAGCCGGACTCACCCCCGGGAAGAATTTCAACGCCCCGAACCACAGGTAGACGATCCCCAGAGAACAGGAAAGGAAGGAGAAGCGACCTACTACTTTCTTTTTGAGTCGATTTGTATTCATGATATCCGGTATAAGATCTTATGGATCGAGTGCGTATCCCTTGATAAAAAAGCTAACCGGAAGGTTAGCTTTTTATAGAAACTTGAATGATAACTAACTAAACTGATAGCATTAACTTAATAACTTTACACCAATGTAAGGAGTTTGGAAAACCCCTGAGATTAAGGGCTGGGCAAAAAGGATTAAGGAAAGGTTAATCCTGTTAAGAAAAGAACAAGACTTCGGGCGAAAGGGATATTTTTAGTTAATTGGAAGCAATTTGAGCAAAAGGAATATTTACATAGGCGTATTCGTGATTTCGGTTATAGGCCTCGCTATAGTACAGTATAAGTACCTGGAGATCGGCCTGAGCCTGGCCCGGGTACAGTTCAGTAAGAACCTGGTGACCGCAGGTGATGAGATACGCGAGGACCTGACCAACCGGGACCAGATGACCTTTTTGCTTGGAAAAGCCCTGCAGCGGGACTCCACCTATTTCAGACTCAGCATCGACAGCGTGCAGGATGCCTCCAGATTTTTTCTCAATGATTTTTTAACGGAGCGATTGGTAAGGAACGGGATTGAGGCCGAATTCAGCTATGAATTGTTCTCTAAGGACACTTCCTATTACCTCCAGTCTCCAAGGACCTTTTCAGATCGGGATAAGGAGGTGAAATACCCAATTCTTCTGCAGGGATACCTTCCTGATTTACTGGGGGACCGCCTGATCCTGGAATTGAAGTTCAGGGATCTTCGATCGTATTTTTTCTTTCAACTCAATGGGCTTATCCTGCCGAGTCTTATTTTTTTGATCGGTATTGTGGCTGTGATCATCTGGATCCTGCGAACCTATTACTGGCAGAGGAATCTGATCACCCATACCAACGAATTTATCAACAACCTCACACACGAGCTGAAAACCCCTGTTTTCTCTATCGGCCTTGCCAGTAAACTCCTGAGCCAAAACGCAACGGACAACCAGAAACCCATCCTGGACATCATCCGCCAACAGACGGATAGACTTTCAGGACATATCGACCGGGTGCTGGATCTGGCCCGGATGGAATCCGGAAAAGATATCTTCAACCTCTCAGAGACCGATTTTCGCCCTGCCCTCAAAAAACTCTGTCAGGATTTCGGCACTCTGGTATCCCTGGAAGAAGTGCGTTTTACCTGTGACTTAGAGGAAGGAGCATACCCGATCCGGGCGGAGGTCTTCCACCTGGAGAACGCTGTCAACAACCTTCTCGACAATGCCAAAAAATATTCGGATGATCCGGTGATAAGCCTTAGGGCAACCCGAGAAAATGGTTATCTTGTTATCAGGATACAGGACAATGGCCGGGGCATAAGCCCGGAAGACCAAAAACGCATCTTCCAGAAATACTTTCGGGTAGGGGAAGGGGATCTTCACAATGTGAAGGGCTATGGACTGGGTCTCAGTTATGTCAAGAAAGTCATCGATGCCATGAAAGGAAAGATCAGTTTGCAGAGCAAGCTCGGGCAGGGGACCCTTATCTCTATTCAAATTCCGCTGACCCATGGATGAGAAACGATCTAAGATCTTGCTCGTTGAGGATGATACCTCCCTGGGGTATCTCCTGACTGAGTATCTGCAGTTGAAGGGATTCTACGTATTCTGGGCAACAGACGGCAAGAAGGCCCTTTTAAAACTGAACGAGGAAGCATACGATTTGGCGATCCTGGACATCATGATGCCGGAGATGGATGGATTCTCCCTCGCGCGGACTATCAAAGGTCAGTATCCCGACCTGCCTTTTATCTTTCTTACGGCCAAGTCGCTTAAGGTAGACGTCTTAAAAGGATTTTCGCTTGGTGCAGTAGACTATCTGAAAAAACCCATAGACGAGGAAGAACTGGTAGTCAGGATCGAAGCCCTATTGTCACATATCAAAGGAACCGAAACGGCCCCTCAGGAGATATCCAAGCAGATTCGAAAACTGGGTAAGTACACTTTTAATCCCCTCAACCAGGAACTCCATTTCAACGAGGAGGTCATCCACCTCACTTCAAGGGAGAACGAATTACTCAACTTTCTTTCTTCTCGCATCAACAAGCTGTCGGCCCACAGGGATATACTGATGGCTCTATGGGGCAGCCACGACTATTTTAAACAGAAGAGCCTCAATGTTTTTATTACCCATCTCAGGAAGTACCTGGAGAAGGATGAAGATATCCGTATCGAAAACGTCCACGGCCAGGGTTTTATCCTCAGGGTCAGGCAGTCTGATACCTGATCCATCCCATCCCGGTAATTCGATGAAATAGAGTATCTTTAAGGCCGGATCACAGCCGTTACCAGTACTATGGAAACCTATGCCAACGCGCTCCTGTACGCCATTCCAATCTTTATCATCCTTCTGCTGATAGAGATCCTGTACGGCCATTTCGTCAAGGATCAGCAGCACAAGGTAATGGATACCGTGAGCAGCATCAGTTCCGGACTTACCAACATCGTCAAGGATTCATTAGGTCTGGGAGTGATCCTGGTGAGTTACCCGTTCCTGCTTGAAAACCTCGCTATTGCTGAGATCAGGGCAACCTGGGGGGTATGGCTTACCGCCTTCCTGGCGATCGACTTTGCCGGTTACTGGAACCACCGACTGAGTCACCACGTCAATTTTTTCTGGAACCAGCATGTCATCCACCACAGCAGCGAGGAATTCAACCTGGCCTGTGCGCTCAGACAGTCGATTTCTAACCTCCTGGGGTATTTCCCCCTCTTCCTTATCCCGGCAGCCCTCCTCGGAGTGCCGGCAGAAGTGATTGCAGTGATCGCCCCCATACACCTCTTCGCACAGTTCTGGTATCACACCCGTCATATCGGAAGGATGGGCTGGCTGGAGTATATCATTGTGACCCCGTCCCAACACCGGGTTCATCACGCTATCAACCCCGAGTATATCGACAAAAATCTAGGGCAGATCCTCTGTGTCTGGGATCGCTGGTTTGGCACTTTTCAGGAGGAACTGGAGGATGTGCCTCCCCAGTACGGGGTCTTGAAACCCGCCCATACCTGGAACCCCATCCTGATCAATTTTCAGCACTTGTGGAGGCTGATGCTCGATGCCTGGCGCACGCGCAGCCTGAAGGACAAATTTCGGATCTGGTTTATGCCGACGGGATGGAGGCCGGCAGATGTAAGAGAGCGGTACCCGGTGAATACTATCGATGATGTGTATGCATTCAAGCGGTATGAAACCCCTACCTCCCCCTGGCTCAAGGGATATGCCATCTTCCAGATGGTCAGCACCCTGGCCCTGACCCTGTTTATGTTCTATAATTATACGGAGATTGGCTTTGAAGGGCTCTTGGTTTTCGGTGCCTTTGTTTTCCTGGGGATTTTTGGGTACACCAGCCTGATGGACCGGCATAAATTTGCATTCCTCATAGAATTGTTCAGGAGCGCGGCCGGCCTGGCATTGATAGGGATCACGGGCGACTGGTTTGGGCTCGATGCCTACGGGTCCTATGGAAGTGCCGTCGTGGGCCTGTATTTTGGGATCACTGCCCTGGCAGGGTTCTATTTTACCTTTGTGGAGCGAAGTGAAACGAAACGAACCATGGCGATCTAAATTTTATGGCGATCAGACCCTATATCCTGGCGGAGACCAACTGGCAATCCTTAAAGGAGGCCGATTTTGAACTGGCTGTCCTGCCCTGGGGGGCTACCGAAGCCCACAATTACCATTTACCCTATGGAACAGATATTTTTGAGGCTGAAATGATGGCTGCGGAAGCGGCCAGGCTGGCCTGGGAAAAGGGAGCCAGGCCCATTGTCCTCCCTGTGATCCCATTCGGGGTGAATACGGGTCAGACAGACATCTACCTGGACATCAACCTGAACCCAAGTACCCAGATGGCCATCCTGAGAGACGTGATCACCGTCCTGAACAGGCAGGGGGTTCGAAAGCTGCTGATCTTCAACAGCCATGGCGGCAATAATTTTAAGGCCCTGGTCAGGGAACTGGGCCTGGAATTCCCACAGATGTTTCTCAGTGTTGCGCACTGGTTCAAAGTGATAGACCATCCTGAATACATAGAGGAGAAAGGAGACCACGCAGACGAAAGGGAGACCAGTCTTATGCTTTATTTCAGGCCGGATCTGGTCCTTGAAAAGAGATACTGGGGGAAGGGAGCCGCCAAAAAATTCAGAATAAAGGCCTTTTCAGAGGGCTGGGCCTGGGCAGAGAGAAAATGGTCACAGATTTCCGAGGACACGGGTGTAGGCGATCCTTCCAAATCCAGTAAAGAAAAAGGCGAGAGGCTGTTCAGGGAAGTAAGTGCAGCGATGGGGAATTTTCTCTTTGAGCTCTGTAAGGCCGATATTGATGACCTCTACGAATAAATTCAAAAGGAGTTGATCCCGAATTCCTTTTTTACCAGAATGATATATTTTTCCATGGCCTCCTCGGGCTGAAGGTTTCTGGCCTGTATTAAGGCATTGGCCTTAAAGGCATTGATCAAAGGTGTCTTACTGCCGGGATTGTCAAAATTCTGGTTGGCGATCTTGTAATAAGCATAGAGCTTCAGCAATAGGTCGGGAGCCAACGGATCCGTGTAATTGCTGATGAAGGAAACTGCCTTCTGGAATTCGGTTTTCAGGTTATCCTTCTCCATCGTAAGTGTTTAATGAGGCCAGGCAGGTGATGGCTCCTTTCACTTTCTGATTGAGCTTCACGGCTACCAGGGCATCCAATGGTAGGAATACATCCACCCGGGAACCAAATTTTATAAAACCGCTCTCCTCACCCTGCTGTACACTTTCGCCCTCCTCTGCATAATTGACGATACGCCTCGCCATGGCCCCCGCGATCTGGCGGTATAGGATATCACCGAATTTAGGGGTCCTTATCACCACGGTGGTCCGCTCGTTCTCTTCACTGGACTTAGGGTGCCAGGCCACCAGGTATTTTCCCGGATGGTATTTTGAATATTTGATGACCCCGCTGGCGGGATAGCGCGTGACGTGTACATTAACAGGCGACATAAAGATGGAGATCTGCAACCTTTCCTCTTTGAAATATTCTGTTTCCATCACCCGTTCAATCACCACCACTTTTCCGTCAACAGGGGCGTGAATCTCATTGAAATTCTTATTGGAGATCCTCTTTGGATTCCTGAAGAACTGAAGAATGGATACCAGGATGAGTATGGAAAGCATCTGAACCGTGATCCTTATCCAGTCAGTCAGGATATAGAAATCAGCCAGCACTGCGGCGACTACGACCAGGAAAAAAGTCAGGAGGATAATTTTCTGCCCCTCTCTATGAAACATAGGTAAAAATGTTTAGTACCAAATAGGCGAATGGTGCTGCAAATATAAGACTATCCAGTCGATCCAGCATCCCTCCGTGTCCCGGCAAAATGGCACCGCTGTCTTTGACCTGGGCCAGTCTCTTGAGTTTGGATTCCACGAGATCTCCCAGGCTTCCCGTGATCACGATCACGGAGGCGAGGATCATCCATTCATCCGGCTTTATGATGGGTTCGTACTGCGCCAGCACATAGGCGGCAATCAGGGTGAAGATAAAACCGCCCACGGTACCCTCTATGGTCTTTTTGGGAGATACTGATGGAAAGAGCTTGTTCCGGCCAATGGATTTACCCACCAGATAGGCGAAAGAATCGTTTACCCAAATCAGGATAAAGATCCCCATAATCAGCATTTTGGCGAAAGCGTCATCCTTGTAAGGGATCATGGTCAGAAAAATACAGCCTCCCCCTATGTAGAAGAGCCCGATCACAAATTTTTCATAGGCCCTGTAGAATTTTTTACGGGAGAAAAGGAAGTAGATCAGAACGATATTCACAGTTATGGAAAGGAACATCAAAATGTTGATCAGTGCCTCGTCTCTGATGATGTAGATGAAGAGCCACCACAATCCCAGGTAAGCCGCAAAAATGTAATACCCACTTAATCTGACGAGTTTTTTGTACTCGTAGAGGCATGCCAGGCCAAAGACCATAAAAAGAAAATCGAAGGCATCGGAACTCAGGAAGACAGCCGAGAGCAGAAGAATTACATAGACCACCCCCGTAAGTAAACGCCTGAGAAGTTCCTTCATTCTACAAATCTTCCAGAAGTAAGAGGTATAAGTGCTTGGAGCTGCTTCCGTAGGTTAGAAAATCATCGGCATTCTCATTGGTGGCCTGAAAGTGCTTGATGGTGGTGATATTAGCCGGTATGCCCTGCCTGTATTTTTTCTTGATGGCTTTAAGGCCTTCGCCTATGCTTTCCACGAGCTGGCTGGTAGTGGCGAAGACAATGACGTTTTCCGGGAGTTCACTCAGTTTTTTTTCTTTCAGCTGGTTGGAACAGACCAGGATTGATCCGTTCTGGGCGATCAGGTGCTCGCAGGTGGTAAAGAACACCTCACTCGCATTGGTCTTGTGAGTAAAGGTGATATTTTCTTTTGAAAACTTTTCTTCCAGCCGCGGATCCATCACAAAAAAGGGTGTTTCTTCCCAGTGATTTTCCTCGACGATGTTCTTCATGGCTTCCGAAACCTCTTCGAAAGAATCGCAGTAAAGGAATTTGCCTCCGTTTTTTTTGAAATGAATCGTGAATTTTTCATCTACGGGAAGATTGAGGTCGGGCATATGGACACCACGGGTCTCGACAGTTTCCTTGGAAACCTTCTTTTTTTTACCTCCTCCAAATAAACTGGAAAATAGTCCCATAGGTCGATTTAAATCTGATCGAATGTACTCATTTCTAGAACGTAACGCGAGAATTATTTATTATCCTTGGTCAGTTCCTCCTCCTCTTTCTTCTCCTCCGTAGGTTCCTCGTCTTTTGAGGTTTTCTTTTCACTCACCGGTTTATCCTTGTCCTTTGGCTTCTCTTCGCTGCTGGAGATCTCCTGTCCCTTTTTGTCAAACTTCTTTTCGAAAGGTCTTTTTCCGAAGATCTTTTCGAGGTCTTCCTTGAAGATCACTTCTTTCTCAAGCAGCCGTTCGGCCAGCTCCGTCAGCTTGTCCTTGTTCTTTTTCAATACATCCACGGCCCGGGCGTACTGCTCTTCGATGAGCTTTGAGATCTCCTCATCAATCTTCTGAGCAGTCTCTTCACTGTAAGGCTTTGTAAAACCGTATTCACTCTGGCCGGAAGAATCGTAGTAGGTGAGGTTCCCGATAGTATCGTTAAGGCCGTAAATGGTCACCATGGCCCGGGCCTGTTTGGTCACTTTCTCGAGATCGCTCAGGGCGCCTGTTGAGATCTTGTCAAAAATCACCTTTTCGGCGGCGCGGCCACCCAGGGTAGCACACATTTCATCCTTCATCTGTTCGGGTCGGACGATCAGGCGTTCTTCGGGCAGGTACCACGCAGATCCCAGAGACTGTCCTCTGGGGACGATGGTCACCTTCACAAGCGGGGCAGCGTGTTCAAGCATCCAGCTCACAGTGGCATGGCCTGCCTCGTGATAGGCAATGGTCCTTTTCTCCTCTTTGGTGATGATCTTGTTCTTTTTCTCGAGTCCGCCTACGATACGGTCTACCGCATCCAGGAAATCCTGTTTAGTCACTGCCTTTTTCTCTTTCCTGGCGGCGATCAGGGCTGCTTCGTTACAGACGTTTGCGATATCGGCTCCGGAGAAACCGGGTGTCTGACGGGCCAGGAAGTCGAGATCGAGTGTCTCGGCAGTTTTGATCGGTCTCAGGTGGACCTCAAAGATCTCTTTTCGCTCGCGAATGTCGGGCAGGTCTACATAGATCTGCCGATCGAAACGTCCGGCACGCATCAGGGCCTTGTCGAGCACATCTGCCCTGTTGGTGGCTGCGAGCACGATCACATTGGTATTCGTCCCAAAACCATCCATCTCGGTCAGGAGCTGGTTGAGTGTGTTTTCCCTTTCGTCATTGGAGCCTGTAAAATTGTTCTTTCCCCTGGCTCGCCCTATGGCGTCTATCTCGTCTATAAAGATGATGGCCGGGGCCTTGTCTTTAGCCTGTTTGAACAGGTCCCTTACCCTGGATGCTCCCACCCCGACGAACATTTCGACGAAATCTGATCCCGAGAGGGAGAAAAAGGGCACTTTAGCTTCCCCAGCCACGGCCTTGGCCAGAAGGGTTTTACCGGTCCCGGGAGGACCTACCAGCAGCGCTCCTTTGGGTATCTTACCTCCAAGGGAAGTGTATTTGTCTGGATTTTTCAGGAATTCCACGATCTCTTCGATCTCCTCTTTGGCACCTTCCAGTCCGGCCACATCCTTGAAGGAAGTGCGGGTGTCTGTTTTCTCGTCAAAGAGTTTAGCCTTGGACTTCCCGATATTGAAGATCTGCCCGCCGGCTCCACCGGCCCCTCCTCCGGACATCCTCCTCATGAGGTAGATCCAGAGTCCGATAATGAGGACAAAGGGAAGGATGGTGATCAGCAGGTCAAAAAAGATATTGGATTCCTTGTCGAACTCCACAATGGTGTTGAGGGAATTTTCCTTTTTGATCTCGGTGATCTCATTCTGAAAGATCTGCAGGTCTCCGTAGTCCAGGACATACTGGGGGATTTCAGCAGTCGTGGGGAAAAAGGGCTTATTTGCGACATCCTTGTGAACGTCCTTGGTCAGCGCTTCTTCCGTCAGGAATACCTTGGCCTGATTCGTGTTCGTGATGATCAGGATCTTGGCGATATCCCCCGCCCTGAGGTATTGCTGTAGTTCGGAAGTGGTAGTCTTACGGGTAGTACCC
>NZ_JBFGBM010000047.1:0-14765 GCF_041567615.1 Muriicola sp. | reverse complement strand
CTCAGGGCCCCGTCAAACCTTAATTTTTCCAGCTCAGTTTCGGGCTCAATTGGAGGTACTACAGTAGGTTTTCCGGTTTCATCGACAGCCACGAATGTATAAATGGCCTCGTTTGCTTTCGTTCTTTCCCCGCTTACCCGATCTTCCATCCAGACATCGATATACACCTCCATGGAGGTCCTGAACGTCCTGGAAATTGCCGCTTCCAGGGTTACCACGCTCCCCAGGGGCACGGACCTGTTAAAAGCTACATGGTTTACAGAAGCAGTAACGGCTACACGGCGGCTGTGCCTTCTCGCTGTGATACTGGCGGCCCTGTCCATCCTGGCCAGTAATTCGCCCCCGAAGAGGTTGTTAAGCGGATTGGTTTCACTGGGAAGTACCAGGTCGGTCATCACGGTCCTGGAATCACTGGGTGTCTTGGGATTCATGGGATAAGTTTTCGCAAAGATACGAGCTAAACAAAGCCGGGAAAAGACAAGGATACTATTTTACGGAAAGCATCCAGGCGTCTTTGGATTCCGTCGCCCGGATCCTTTTCAGCGCATCGAGAGCTTCCCTGGGGGTATCATGGCTCTCAAAGGCCACCTGGTATAAACCGAATTTATTCTGGCCTACATAAAAGGCATCAAAACCTTTTTTGCGCAATTGGCTGATCTTCCTGTCAGCATTACTCCTTTCTCTGAAGGCGCCGGCAATAATATGGTGACGTTTTCTGGTATTCTTTTCCACCTCTAACCGGAATACCGGAAGTTCGAGGGGTTTGGTATCAAAAAAGGTCGCTTCCTGTATGCTGCTGGATATGATCTCCTGGGCTTTTTGCTGAGACAGGGCGGTATTGACCTGTGCCTGATCATAAGTGAGGTACCCGCTGAATCCTGCTGAAATGGCAAGTAAAACAATGGCCGCATACTTAAGCAAAGGTCTGAAATTGCTCTTCTCCCGTTCTTCCCGTGTGATGATAAACGGAACCTTTTCTTCGATCTCTTCCACCTCCTGTTTCAGAACTTCCCTGAGAATGGGTTTGGAGACGATCGGACTAAGACCAAAAGAAGAGGTGAGATAATTGGTGTGACGGGCCGGCTGAAAAATAAGTTTCCCTTCCCGGGTAGGTTTGAAGGATCCGATATTTTCAAGCACGAGGGCCTCTCCCTGCTTTAATTGTGCTTTCCAGTCCTTTACCTTTGCCGCCAACCTGTCCTGAATCTCCTCGTAGGAGGACTTTTCAGCCTCCGCCATGTAAGAGATAAGCAGGCCGTCGTTGGATTGGAGCTGACTGTTGAAGGACAGCACCTTGGAAGGGGGGTGGAATGTATTAGCAGCTTTGTCTATGGAGGCGGGTTTCACGTGCGTCAGCAATGCACCGAATTCGGGAATAACAACGCAATTATACCTGTATAGAAGTTCTTGTATGTATTCCGAGGCACTCATCATAACAAAGATGAAAAAAAATAGACCTGCTTCAAAACACCGTATGACTTTTTATCAACATAACTATTTGACGGTTTTGTTTGTGAGAAATTGATGTTGCGAGATGATGAATGAGGAAATAATTTCTTTATTACGACTCCAGGCCATTCCCAACCTGGGAGAAATCTCAGCCAGAAAGCTCATACAGCGATGCGGCAGTGCGGCTGGGATCTTTAAAGAGAAAAAGAGTACTCTTCTGGAGCTCAAAGGGATTGGCACCTGGCATATTCACCATCTCCGGGATATCCGATATCTCAAATCGGCCGTAAAGGAATTCCGTTATATCGCGGACCGGGGGATTGAAGTCATTCCATTTACGGACCAAAGGTATCCCCCATATTTAAATCACTGTCCTGATGGCCCTTTGCTTCTCTTTGCGAAGGGGAATATACACCTGGAAGGGCATAGGATCCTCAGCATCGTTGGAACCCGAAACATGACCCGGCAGGGAGGTGAATTTTGCAGGAATCTCATAGAGGAACTCAGGCCCTTAAACCCGGTAATTGTGAGTGGGTTTGCCTACGGGGTGGATATCTGTGTCCACGAGGCCGCATTGGATTTCGGCTTACAGACCATAGGCTGCCTGGCGCATGGTTTGAACCAGATATACCCCAGGTCACATCAAAGATTCTGCAGGCCTGTGGAACAAAATGGAGGGTTTCTCACAGAATTCTGGAGTATTAGTAAGCCGGAAAGGAATAATTTTCTCAAAAGAAACCGGATCATAGCGGGTATGAGCGAAGCCACTGTAGTTATTGAGTCAGGGGAAAAGGGCGGCAGCCTGGTCACTGCGGAGATGGCAAATGGGTATAACCGGGATGTATTCGCCGTACCGGGTCGGCCCACAGACCTATACAGTGAGGGGACCAACGCCTTGATAAAGACACAAAAAGCCCATATGCTGACCTCAGCTGCAGATCTTATCTATCATCTGAACTGGGACCTAGAGGAAAAGACCCAACCGGTCGTTCAAAAACAACTCTTTGTTCAATTAGACAGTGAAGAACAAAGGATTTTTTCTCAATTAGAAGAAGGGGGTCGAATAAAACTCGATGACATCGCTATGAAGAGTGGTCTTTCTATTGGCAGGACGGCCTCTGCATTGCTTTCCATGGAGATGAAAGGGGCAGTCCGGCCACTGCCGGGAAAATTTTTTGAGGCCACCTGAACAGCCTAAACAGACTAGTGGGTTTGTAGAGGTTCATATAGGTGAAAGAAAAGCTATACCAGTCGCATTTCATCGATCATTAATCCCGTAGAACCAGGGAATAGGATAGATAAGGTAAATCTGAAGAGAAAGGAACAGACCGATACGTCGGTTTGGTGAAATTCTAATAACCCAGTTTTTCCCTGACCCTCAGTAGCACATTATCGGCCACTTTTTGCGCTTTTTGGGATCCCAGATGCAATAATTCATCGACTTCAGACAGGTTTTCCATATAGTAGACGAACTTTTTCCTGGGCACCTCAAATTTCTCGAGAATGCATTCCAGTAAAGCCTTTTTAGCGTGACCGTAGCCGTAATTCCCGCCCAGGTAATTTTCTCTCATCTGTTTTACTTCGGCAGGGGAGGCCAGAAGGGAGTACAGGGCAAAGACAGTGTCCTTATCCGGGTCTTTGGGATCTTCAAGAGGAGTGCTGTCCGTCTGAATCCCCATGATCTGTTTCTTGAGTTGTTTTTCAGGAAGGAAGATGTCGATGAGATTACCCTTGCTCTTACTCATTTTTTCACCGTCCGTCCCGGGGATATACATGGTCTCTTCCTTTACTTTGGCTTCGGGCATCACGAAGGTATCCCCCAGTTGGGTGTGGAAGCGCGAGGCTACATCCCTGGTCATTTCCAGGTGCTGAAGCTGATCTTTTCCCACCGGGACGATATCTGCGTCGTACAGCAGGATGTCTGCTGCCATCAGCATGGGATAGGTGAACAGGCCGGCGTTGACATCTCCCAGCCTGTCTGCCTTATCCTTAAAGGAATGGGCGAGTGTCAGTCTCTGGTAGGGAAAGAAACAACTCAGGTACCAGGCCAGTTCCGTGACCTGGGGCACATCGCTCTGACGGTAGAAGACCGTTTTCTCCACATCCAGACCAAAAGCCAGCCAGGCAGCGGCAGTGGCGTAGGTATTCATCCGCAACTCTTCCCCGTTTTTGATCTGGGTGAGGGAGTGCATATCCGCAATAAAAAGAAAGGACTCATTACGGGCATCTTCGGCCATTTCAATGGCCGGGATGATCGCGCCCAGGAGGTTGCCCAGATGCGGTGTGCCTGTACTTTGGATCCCTGTTAATATTCGTGCCATAGGCCTTCTGGTAAAGAATGACAAAAGTAAAAGAAATCCTAGAACCCTGCTAAAATTGTTATTTTTGATTCCATGTTAAAGGGTATACTCTGGGTAGGCCAATTGCTGTACCGCATTTGGTTTTACATACTGGTGGCCATTCCGATTTTACTTTTCTCCCCTATTCTGGTGATTCTTACCCTTTCAGAAAAGACCTATCCCCAGTTTTTCTGGATGGCCAGGAACATTTGGGCCAATTTGATCCTTTACGGAATGGGATGTATCCCAAGGATCAGGTATCACGAAAAGCTGATACCCGGTAAAAGTTACATGCTGATCGCTAACCATACGAGCATGCTGGACATCATGCTCATGTTGAGAGCCAGTCGGAATCCCTTCGTTTTCGTTGGGAAAAAAGAACTGGTCAGGATCCCTATCTTCGGATTTTTCTATAAAAGGGTCTGCATCATGGTAGACCGGGACAACAGTAAAAGTCGGATGGGCGTTTACTGGCGGGCACAGCGCAGGCTCGATCAGGGACTGAGCATCTGCATCTTTCCAGAGGGAGGTGTACCCCCCGAGGAAGTGGTCCTCGACCAATTTAAGGACGGGGCTTTTAAGATGGGGATTTCACATAAAATACCGATCGTTCCCATGATATTTTTCGATGTAAAGGAACGCTTTCCCTTTACTATAAAGGGTAGCGGCCCCGGAATTTTACGGGTACATGTTTACCCGTTTATCAACACAGAAACTCTGCGCGAAAATCAGGCAATTCCTTTAAGGGACAGCACCAGGGATTTTATGTTGAGGAAATTGCAGGAAGGTCCTGTGTAGTAGTAAATATACAGAACAGTATAATAAACACCCCGCAGGGTTGCGGGGTGCCTCAGGGTTACTTAGAAGGCAGTAACCAACCTAACCAACATCTTAGAACCGGAAATTGAGTCCGGAATAGACCCCCATAGAAAAGGGTTGAAAATTCCCGGAGGTATCCGTAAATGTGTTGAGCTGATATTTGAACATGGGTTCCAGGTTCAGTCGCAAATTATCGTTGATCTCATAGGAGAGGCCCACTCCAAAATTCGTACTGAAGTTGAGATCATTGATGTTGTTTGCCTCCCCCATCTCAGTAATATTCCCGTTCGATTCAAGGACCACAGTGTTATTGGTGAGGAAAAGGGAGCTTATCCCGCCTACAAGGCTGACGCCCACCTTGCGCTCAACCAGTGCATAGGTGAGTTCGAGGGGCACTTCGAGGTACCCGAATTCCTGCACCATTTTCCCGTTCAGGGAAGGATCAGGTCCGGCCACATCCTGTGCATTTTCCAGCTCCAATTTTCCACTGTTCGTATTGCTCCTCACCACGAGATTCCTCGAACTGAGATTGTAGTCGATGTTGTTGATGATCCCATTGGTATTGGCATTTAAGGAGGAGGAAAAGGATACGTCCTGTGTGTCATAGCCAAAATCGACCCTGTGTACCCCAGATCTCACTTTCAGCCTTTTTGCGAGTTCGTAGCTCACGGAGACGCCATAACTCATATTGACATTTCCTGATTTTGCATTGTCCCTGAAACTGGAATGAATAGGAGAACCCTGGGCAAGTGAACTGAAGTAGACAGGAGCTACCCGAGGACCTACTTCCCATCTTCCTTCTGGTTTTTCTTCGACCAACTCTTCTTCCTGGGCTGCAATGGCTTCCAGAATGGAGGGTATTTCGACCGTTTTCTCACTTTCGGGATCTGGGACTTCCTCAGCCTGTTCTTTCTCTGCATTCTTTGCCACAACTCCTTCGGGCAAAACCTCTTTCTCCATGTTCTTCTTTCCATTCTCCTGCCCGGCTGAAGGCGTAAGCCCTAAAGCTAATTCATTCGATTCAGCGGCAGCCATTCGGGAAGGCTCTTCCACCTTCTCTGCAGCAGCTCCGGTGTTCGAAGATTCGTTCCGGGCCAGGGTGGTCTGCGCTTTTGAAGAAGAGATATTCATCCCATTAGCTTTGATGTTTTCATTAACGGTTTCTTCCTGACCTCTTTTTAAGGTTTCCCGATCATCCGCAGAATTCTCTTTGGAGACTACGATCGCACCTTTTTCGTCTGCTGCCTTTTCAGAGTCCATTAGCCCCGGTTCAGAATTAGCAGGACTATCGGATTGGGTGCCCGATACGGATTCTGGAGCGTTAGGAGTATCTCCTTCCGGAAGGAAGAGGAAAAGACCTGCAATAAGCAAGGCCGCCACCCCGGCTATTCGCCACCACACGGGAAGGATCCTTCGTTTGCTTTTTCTTTTGTCCAGTGAAGCCGATACCCTTTCCCAGACGTGTTCCTCAGGGATCTGACTGAAATTTTCTAGCTTTTCCCGGAATACCTTTTCTATGTCTTTCTGTTTCATGCCCATGGAATTAAGCAATGTTGATATTTTCTTTCTTTAACTTCTCCTTCAGGATCATTTTTGCCCTGGAGAGATTAGATTTCGAGGTGCCCGTTGAGGTTCCCAGCATTTCGCTGATCTCCTTGTGGGTGTACCCGTCCAGCACGAACAGATTGAAGGTGAGTCTGTATTTTGCAGGCAACTCCTGTACGTATTGTAATAGGGTTGAGAGCGGGACATCGGCATATTCGAATTCCACCTCTTCTTCCTCTTTTATATTTTCAGTTACCACGTTCATGTATTGGTCCTTTCGGTATTTTTGCAACACCGTATTCACAGTGATCCGCTTTAACCAACCTTCGAAGGAACCCTTGAACTTGAACTGGTCTATCTTGTCATAGATGGTGAGAAAGCTATCGTGCAGATTGTCTTCGGCTTCCATCTTATTGCGTGAATATTTCAGGCAAAGTCCAAATAAGACACTGGAATACTTTCGGTAAAGCTTTTCCTGTGCTTTCCTGTCTCCTTTTACGCAACGATGTATGAGCTTTTTCAGATCCAAAATGTTGGTTAGATTTAGATCCCTGTGCCCTATATTAGGATCAATTCACGGGGACTTCCACCTCTAAGTACTGCTGATTCCCATTTTCATCCTCCCCGGTCCAGAAACGGAAGAGATAGGGCTCATCATAAAGACAAATAAAATTGAATGAGGCTTCTAGCTCCTCAGTAGCCAGCGTACAAACTTCTTCGTAGAAATCTGAGCCGATAGCGACCACGTTTCGCGTGGTCACTCCTTCTTTGGTGATATCAAATCCTTCGAAGAAAATACAGGCGCTGGGGCGCAGGTAGGTCACCCTGATCTCGTAGGTCTCATTGAGTTCAAAAGACTCCGGAAGATCTGCACTCAGGATCTGCAGGGGGACAAATCTGAAATTCACGCGGTCATCTTCCAGCTTACAGGATGAAAGCCCGAAAAAAACGACGCAAAGCAACAGGGATATGGGTTTCTTAAAGCTCATCTCATTACAGGTTTTCCTTAAGATGAAATTAAGGGATAAAGGTTGCTTTGGGCTGGTAGAGAAGGTCTATACCTTAATGGCGGTAATGGCCTCTTTGATCTTAGCCTCGAGTTCTTCAAGCAGCTCAGGATTGTCCTGAAGAAGGACTTTTACGGCATCCCTTCCCTGTCCGAGCTTGGTATCACCGTAACTGAACCAGGAGCCACTCTTTTTGATGATCTCGAATTCAACCCCCAGATCGAGGATCTCCCCAACCTTGGAGATCCCTTCCCCGTACATGATGTCGAATTCGGCCGTCTTGAAGGGTGGGGCCACTTTGTTCTTCACGACTTTCACCCGGGTCTTATTACCCTGCACATTGCCATCGGTATCCTTGATCTGTGTAGATCTGCGGATATCGAGCCTGACCGATGCATAGAATTTAAGGGCATTACCACCCGTAGTGGTCTCTGGATTACCAAACATTACCCCGATCTTTTCCCTCAACTGGTTGATAAAGATCACGGTACAATGGGTCTTGCTTATGGATGCGGTGAGTTTCCTCAACGCTTGCGACATGAGTCGGGCGTGCAGCCCCATCTTGGAATCCCCCATCTCGCCTTCGATCTCGCTTTTTGGTGTAAGGGCGGCCACGGAGTCGATGATCACGATGTCGATGGCCCCGGAACGGATCAAATTATCTGCGATCTCGAGGGCCTGCTCCCCGTGATCGGGTTGTGAAATGATCAGGTTATCAATATCAACGCCCAGCTTTTGGGCATAAAAACGGTCGAATGCGTGTTCTGCATCAATAAAAGCTGCAATCCCACCTTTCTTTTGTGCTTCAGCGATCGCATGCAGGGTCAGGGTTGTTTTTCCTGACGATTCGGGACCATAGATCTCAATCACCCTGCCTCTTGGATAACCTCCAACTCCCAGGGCGATGTCCAGACCGAGCGAACCCGATGAGATCACCTCCACATCGGCGACCACATCATCCCCCATCTTCATTACAGCCCCCTTCCCATAGGTCTTGTCGAGTTTGTCCAGGGTAAGTTTAAGGGCTTTCAACTTGGCTTCTTTCTCACTGCTCATGTCTTCTGTGTCTTAAATTAAAAGGGTGACTAAATTACCACTTCTTTTTGCATATCACAATCAGAAAAGCAACCTTTTTAAAATAATCCCATCTACTTCAAAAGCATCATTAATTCTTGTTCACTTTATTGGTTTTGACTACTATGGAAAAGAAGATTTCCTTAAAGTGATCGAAAAGGGTCCTGACATCATTCAGGGCCCTTTTTTATTTGATTACCCTGTAAAAGTTGTACTTTTGTACCTCATTTCATTCACCTTAATTACGGTATAGCATGCAACTGTACAATACATTAAGTGCGAAAGAAAGGGAAGCCCTCATTGAAGAGGCCGGCAAGGACCGCCTCACGATTTCCTTCTACAGATACGCACACATCGGTAATCCTCAGATCTTCAGGAACTATATTTTTCTGGCATGGGACGCCCTTGAAGTCCTGGGCAGGATCTATGTGGCCCATGAAGGTATCAATGCCCAACTATCGGTTCCCGCCGAGAATTTTGAAGCCTTTAAAGCCCATCTGGACAGTATCAGTTTCCTGGAAAACGTCCGATTGAACATCGCCATCGAACAGGACAACAAATCCTTCCTGAAACTGAAGATCAAAGTGCGCGACAAGATCGTGGCAGACGGCCTGAACGACGACACTTTTGATGTTACCGACAAGGGGATCCACGTGGGGGCAGAGCAGTTCAACGAACTCGTCGAGGACCCGGATACCCTCCTGGTTGACATGCGCAACCATTACGAAAGTGAAATCGGCCATTTTAAAAATGCCATTACCCCAGATGTGGATACCTTCCGGGACTCACTCGATATCATAGAAAAACAGCTATCAGGCTTCAAAGAAGACAAAAAGCTTGTTATGTATTGTACCGGAGGCATCCGATGTGAAAAAGCCAGCGCATACTACAAACACAAGGGATTCAAGCAGGTCTATCAACTGGAAGGCGGTATCATCGACTATACCCGGCAGGTAAAAGCAAAAGGACTGGAGAACAAGTTCATGGGCAAGAATTTCGTCTTTGACCAGAGGAGGAGTGAACGCATCTCTGATGACATCATCTCCAATTGCCATCAGTGTGGGGAGCCTTGTGACACCCACGTGAATTGTGCCAACGAGGCCTGCCACCTGCTGTTCATCCAATGCGAGTCCTGTGCGGCTAAGATGGACTACTGCTGTTCCGAGGCTTGTAAAGAGATCCATGCCTTACCCGAGGAGGTTCAAAAGGAGCTGAGGAAGGGAAAAACCGTGAGCAATAAGATCTTCAAAAAAGGCAGATCGGAGGTCCTGGTGTACAAAAAAAACCCTGAACAGGCAGTCGGTACTGATTTTACTTCACACTAAAAAAATAGTATCTTTACCCATAGTAATTTTTATGAACCTTTTTTGGGCAAAGGCACTGCATTTGTCCAAATCAAGATAAAACATTATGGGTTGTAGCAGTTGTTCAACCGTCAAGGATGGACAACCTAGGGGATGCAAGAACAATGGTACTTGCGGTACGGATGGTTGTAATAAGTTAACGGTATTTGACTGGCTCTCCAACATGTCTCTTCCCAATGGGGAGAAACGCTTCGACTGTGTGGAGGTACGGTTTAAAAACAGCAGGAAGGAATTCTTCCGGGTTCCGGAAGACATCAGTCTTTCCATCGGTGATATTGTGGCTACCCAGGCAAAATCAGGCCACGATGTCGGCATTGTGACACTGGTCGGAGAACTCGTCCGTATCCAGATGAAAAAGAAAAAGGTAGCCCATGACGATACGGAGTTACCC
This sequence comes from Muriicola sp., assembly GCF_041567615.1. GTDB lineage: Bacteria > Bacteroidota > Bacteroidia > Flavobacteriales > Flavobacteriaceae > Muriicola. Next base: position 4,777 of record NZ_JBFGBM010000047.1, on the reverse strand, counting down.
AAGATCTACAGAAAAGCTACACAGAAGGATATAGACAAATGGCAGAAATGCAGGGGGAAGGAAGATGAGATCAAGAAAAGGTCGCGTGAAATGGCCATTTTGCTCAGACTTCAAATGAAGATCTCAGATGTGGAATTTCAGGGAGACGGTTCCAAGGCTACTTTTTACTATACCGCAGAAGACAGGGTAGACTTCAGACAGCTGATCAAGGACATGGCGAAAGCCTTTGGGATCCGGATCGAAATGAGACAGATAGGATACCGACAGGAGGCCCAGAGACTCGGTGGCATCGGTTCCTGTGGCAGGGAACTCTGCTGTTCCACCTGGCTCACAGATTTCAGGTCGGTCAGCACCTCTGCTGCGAGATATCAGCAACTTTCCCTGAACCCTCAAAAACTCGCAGGGCAGTGCGGTAAGTTGAAATGCTGCCTCAACTACGAACTCGACATGTACCTCGAAGCCCTTAAAGATTTCCCACCGCAGGAAAGCAAGCTCTACACAGAAAAGGGGACTGCTTTTTGCCAGAAAACGGATATTTTCAAGGGATTGCTTTGGTACTCCTACAAGGACGATCCGTCCCGCTGGCATACTCTGACAAAGGAGCAGGTACAGGAGATCATACAGAAGAACAAGTCGAAGGAAAAAGTGGCAAGCCTGGAGATCTATGCCACGGACAATGTGGAAAGGGAGGCTACGCTATTCGACAATTCCTCAGGGCAGGACAGTCTCACCCGATTCGACCGCCCAAAGCAGAAAAAAAGAAGGAAAAAGAACAACAAAAGGAGGAGGAATCCCGCAAAATCCTCGAGGAAAAATGCATAGAGCAAAATACCTTTTGATCTTTCTGCTGGGGGGACTGACCGGATGTGGCAATGCCGTGGAGTTCTCTGAATTCCACGCCCTTGAGAACGGCAGGTGGAACAGGGATGATATTGTGGAATTCGAGACCCCTGAATTGAGTCCGGACCAGGCCTATGATCTCTATATCCATATCAGGAACGATGAGAGTTTTCCTTACAGCAACCTGTTCCTGATCACCGAATTGGAATCCCCTGAAGGTGAGACGACAAGGGATACCCTGGAGTATCTGATGGCCGAGGCAGACGGGGCCTGGCTGGGTTTAGGGTATGGAAGTATTAAAGAAAATAAGCTTTGGTACAAGGAAAACATCAAATTGCCCGTTTCAGGCGTATATACTATACGAATAGAACAGGCCATGCGCAAAAACGGAAGCGTTGAGGGTGTAACTGAACTGCAGGGAATCACCGATGTAGGCCTGGAAATTGAAAGGCGATAGAACATGGCAAGAGCAAAGAAAAAATCTGTAGACAATTCTTTTTTTCCGTTTATCAAATGGTTCTGGATCCTGTTTCTCAGTGGTATCCTGGGCGTGTTCCTGATCTTCCTGCTCGCTGCATGGGGAGTATTCGGGGAGATGCCGACCTTTGAAAGGCTGGAAAACCCACAGACCAATCTCGCTACCGAGATCATATCCTCTGATGGGGCCACGCTGGGTAAGTTTTACCTGGATGACAACAGGACCCCTGTTGCCTATAAAGACTTACCGGAGAACCTTGTCAATGCCCTGGTCGCTACAGAAGATGCGCGATACTACGAACACTCGGGGATCGACGGCATAGGCACGATGAGGGCGTTTATTTTCCTCGGTCAGAGGGGAGGTGCCAGCACTATTTCTCAACAGTTGGCACGTCAGTTGTTCGTGGGGGTAAGGTCAAAGAATCTCTTTCAGGCTGTTACCCAGAAGATCAAGGAATGGGTCATCGCCACAAGGCTCGAACGGAACTATACGAAAGAGGAGATCATAGCCATGTATATGAATATCTACGATTTTGGCTATAACGCAGACGGGATCCGTTCTGCTTCCAGGATCTATTTTGGAAAGGAACCCCGTGACCTAAAAATCGAGGAGTCTGCCGTCCTTGTCGGGATGCTGAAAAATTCCTCCTTATACAATCCCATTCGAAGAGAACAACTGGTACTCGACCGGCGTAATACCGTCCTCTCCCAGATGGAAAAATACGACTATATCTCAGAGGAAGAGAAAGATTCCCTACAGGCCCTGAAAATGGACATCAATTTCAGCCCTGAATCGCACCGGGAAGGCCTGGCGACCTATTTCAGGATGTACCTGCAAGGATTTTTGAACAACTGGCTCAAAAAGAACCCGAAACCGGTTACGGCAGAAGGAGAACGGGACACCTGGAACATCTACCTGGACGGGCTCAAGGTGTACACGACCATCGACTCGAGGATGCAGAAGAATGCAGAAGATGCGGTGGCAGAGCATATGAAAAGACTGCAGGCGGAATTCTTTCATCAGAATACGCCTCAGCGTAACCCGACAACGCCTTTCCTCGACCTGGAGAGGGAGGAGATCAAGACCATCCTGGAGAGGGCTATGAAGAATTCTGAACGGTGGCGAATTATGAAAGCAGCCGGGAAGTCAGAAGAAGAGATCCGGGAATCCTTCAACCAGAAAACCGAGATGACGGTATTCGACTGGAACAGTGAGACCCGGGAGAAGGATACTGTGATGACCCCTATGGATTCCATCAGATACTACAAGACCATCCTCAGGACGGCCATGATGTCTATGGAACCCCAAACCGGCCACGTGAAAGCATGGGTTGGGGGGATCAACTACAAGCATTTTCAGTATGACAATGTGATCCAGGGTGCCAGGCAGGCGGGATCTACCTTCAAACCCTTTGTATATGCTGCCGCTATTGACCAGCTCAGGATGTCTCCCTGCGACGAGCTGCCGGACAGCCAGTATTGTATAGAAGCAGGGAAACACGGTAACCCCGAACCCTGGTGCCCAAAGAACTCAGACGGAAGGTATTCCGGGAACATGTATACCCTGAAAAGGGCTCTGGCAAATTCAGTGAATACGGTGACTGCACAACTCATCGATAAAGTCGGGCCAAAACCAGTGGTTTCCATTGTCAAGAACCTCGGCCTTACCAGGGAGATCCCTGAAGTACCCTCTATTGCCCTGGGAACGCCCGATTTTAACGTGTATGAAATGGTAGGAGCCTATGGGACTTTTGCCAATCAGGGGGTCTATGTGAAGCCGGTCATGGTGACCCGTATCGAAGACAAGAACGGAACCGTGCTCTATGAGTATGTCCCCGAGACCAAAGATGTTTTGAGCAAGGAAGTGGCCTATGCCATGATCAACCTGCTGGAAGGTGTTACGGAAGGGGGATCGGGAACCCGGCTCAGGCACAGTTTCAATAAGAACGACGCTCTGTACAAGGAGATCATTACCGGGTATCCCTATGAATTTACCAATCCTATCGCCGGGAAAACAGGGACGACCCAAAACCAAAGTGATGGGTGGTTTATGGGGATGGTCCCTAACCTGGTCACCGGAGTGTGGGTCGGAGGGGAAGAGCGGGCTACCCACTTTAAGTCGATCAACTACGGGCAGGGCGCTTCCATGGCCTTACCAATCTGGGCCCTGTACATGAAAAAGAATTATGAGGATCCTGATCTGGGTGTTTCAAAAGAGGAATTCCAGGCACCGGAAAATATGACCATAAATCTCGATTGTTCTAAAGTCATTCAGGCTGTAGGAGAAGAAGATGACCTGAAAGACGACCTGGAACTCGATTTCTAAATAAAAACACGAGCTATGATCCCTAAAACAGTTGGAGGACCTGAGGAAGCGTTGCAAGGAGTTAAAGACGGTATGACCCTCATGCTGGGGGGGTTTGGTCTTTGTGGTATCCCGGAAAACGCCATTGCCGAACTGGTCAGGTTGGGGGTCAAGGACCTGACCTGCATCAGCAATAATGCAGGGGTAGACGACTTTGGCCTGGGATTGTTGTTGCAAAAGCACCAGATCCGAAAAATGATTTCCTCCTATGTGGGAGAGAATGATGAATTCGAACGTCAAATGCTCAGCGGAGAACTGGAAGTGGAACTGACGCCCCAGGGGACCCTGGCTGAAAAATGCAGGGCGGCCCAGGCCGGATTTCCCGCCTTTTATACCCCGGCCGGCTTCGGGACCGAAGTGGCGGAGGGCAAGGAAACACGTGAGTTCAATGGAAAGATGTACGTGCTGGAATACGCTTATAAGGCCGATTTCTCTTTTGTAAAGGCATGGAAAGGGGATGAGGCCGGTAACCTGATCTTCAAAGGCACCGCCCGGAATTTTAACCCCTGTATGTGCGGCGCTGCGAAGATCACGGTGGCGGAGGTAGAGGAATTGCTCCCTGTCGGATCCCTGGACCCCAATGAAATTCATATTCCCGGAATCTTTGTGCAAAGGATCTTCAAGGGGGAGAAATACGAAAAGAGAATCGAACAACGAACCGTAAGAACCCGTAACTGATGCTGGACAAGAATGGAATAGCAAAAAGGATAGCGAAGGAAGTCAAGGATGGCTATTACGTCAACCTGGGCATTGGGATCCCTACATTGGTGGCTAATTTCGTACGCCGTGATATCCATGTGGAGTTTCAAAGCGAGAACGGTGTTCTGGGGATGGGTCCTTTCCCATTTGAAGGAGAGGAAGATGCCGATATTATCAATGCCGGGAAACAAACCATTACCACACTCCCTGGAGCCTCCTTTTTTGATTCGGCCCTCAGTTTCTCCATGATCAGGGGGCAACACGTAGACCTGACCATCCTGGGAGCAATGGAAGTGGCGGAGAACGGAGACATCGCCAACTGGAAGATCCCCGGAAAAATGGTCAAGGGGATGGGAGGTGCCATGGATCTCGTCGCCTCAGCCGAGAACATCATCG
>NZ_JBFGBM010000046.1:0-14830 GCF_041567615.1 Muriicola sp. | reverse complement strand
TATAATGGGCTCACTGGAACGAAGATTACAAGCATTTGTTAAACTGGGACACTTCCTCAGGGATTTCAGGCTGGATGACTCGTCTTCTGGAACCTCTGACGATGAATTTACCCGGGCAGTGGAACGGGCTGGCAGCCGTAATGGCTGGTTTACGCGCGAAAACCTCCGGCACGCTCTCTCGGCCTGGGGCAAAGAGCTCACCGAGGAAAATCTGAGGACCTGGATTTCAGATTACGAGACCCCCCAAAAAGACCCCAAAGTAGTGGCAATCATCATGGCCGGGAATATACCCCTGGTAGGGTTTCACGATCTGCTCTGCGTACTGATTACAGGCCACAGGGCCCTGGTTAAATTAGCCTCCGGAGATACTGAATTACTGCCTGCGGTGATAAAAAAACTGGAAGGCTTTGAACCAGAATTAAAGGGCAGCACGGAATTTTCAAAAGGAGTGATGAAGGGGTTCGATGCCGTCATAGCTACGGGAAGCGACAACACTTCGAGGTATTTCGAATACTACTTTGGAAATAAACCTCACATCATCAGGAAGAACCGAAACAGCGCGGCAGTGCTAACAGGGGATGAATCCCAGCAAAAATTACGCGCTCTCGGGGAGGATATCTTCAGGTACTTCGGTCTGGGCTGTCGTAGCGTGAGCAAATTGTTCGTACCAGAGGGATATGATTTTCAAGCCCTTTTTTCTGCCCTGGAACCCTTTGAGGACATTAAAGACCACCATAAATACCACAATAATTACGACTACAACAAGGCGGTCTACCTGATGAGTGAATTCCCGTTTTTGGACAGTGGATTCCTTATCCTTAAGGAAGACTCCGGGTACGCCTCCCCTATCGGGGCGGTCTACTATGAGACCTATGCTTCATTGGAGGAGGTCAAAGAAAAACTCAATTCGGATCGCGAAAAGATCCAGTGCCTGGTCTCAGAGGGGTTTTTAGCCGGGGAAGTTCCCTTTGGACAGACGCAGAATCCTTCCCTCTCCGACTATGCCGACGGGGTGGACACTGTTGAATTCCTGTTAAAAACCTGAAACAATTATTCGGGATTTGCCCTGCCTATCTCGGGTTAATTTTCGACCTTTACGGCTGCAAAAAAGTACCCTGACGTATGAAAAAACACAATTTTAGTGCCGGTCCCTGCATCCTGCCGGCTGAGGTCATGAAAAAGGCCTCTGATGCCGTGCTTGAATTGGATGGCATTGGGCTCTCCCTCATAGAGATCTCACATCGAAGCAAAGAATTCGTAGCGATCATGGAAAAGGCCCGGTCCCTGGCCCTGGAACTCCTGGGCCTCGAAGGTAAAGGGTACCAGGCCCTGTATCTGCAGGGAGGCGCTAGCCTGCAGTTCCCGATGTTGGCCTATAACCTGCTGGAGAACAAGGCAGGTTACCTCAATACCGGAACCTGGAGCTCCAATGCCCTGAAGGAAGCGAAATTCATTGGGAACGCAGTGGAGGTTGCCTCTTCCAAGGATAAGAACTTCAACTATATCCCCAAGGGTTTTGATATTCCGGGCGACCTGGATTACCTGCATCTCACCTCGAACAACACCATCTTCGGTACTCAGATCAAGGAATTCCCTTCAACGAGTGTACCCCTGGTCTGCGATATGAGTTCTGACATATTTTCCCGTCAGCTCGATTTCTCAAAATTCGACCTGATCTATGCCGGGGCTCAAAAGAATATGGGTCCGGCCGGAACGACCCTGGTCGTCATCAAGGAAGACCTCCTCGGCAAGGTGACCCGTAAGATCCCTTCCATGCTCAATTACCAGGTGCACATAGGGAAGGACAGCATGTTCAACACCCCGGCCGTATTCCCGGTCTACGTCTGTATGCTCACCCTCCAATGGCTGAAGGACATGGGGGGCATAGCCGCTATAGAGGAGATCAACGAGAAGAAGGCCAAGCTCATTTATTCTGAGATCGATCTCAATCCCCTGTTCCAGGGATTCGCCGCCAAGGAGGACCGCTCTAACATGAACGCCACATTTACGCTCAAGGATGAAAAACTCAAAGACACCTTTGATGCCATGTGGAAAGAAGCAGGGATCAACGGTTTGAACGGCCACCGGTCGGTCGGAGGTTACAGGGCTTCCATGTACAATGCCCTGACCCTGGAGAGTGTGGGTGTGCTGGTAGATGTGATGAGCGACCTGGAAAGGAAAGCCTGATGGGGCCCGGGAAAAGAATCTGAATTGAATAATCGTATTTATGAGTAAAAAGATCCTTGCCAACGATGGCATTTCAAAAAGTGGAATAGAAGCACTGCAATCCGCAGGTTTTGAAGTACTGACCACGAATGTGGCCCAGGAACAACTGGTTGCATTCATCAACGAGGAAAACGTTTCGGGGCTGCTGGTACGCAGTGCGACCCAGGTGAGAAAAGAGTTGATCGATTCCTGCCCCGGGCTAAAGCTTATCGGCCGCGGCGGGGTCGGGATGGACAATATCGATGTAGAATACGCCAGGGAAAAAGGATTACACGTGATCAATACCCCCGCGTCCTCTTCCGCCTCAGTGGCCGAACTGGTATTTGCCCACCTGTTCGGGGGGGCTAGGTTCCTCTACGACGCCAACCGGAATATGCCCCTTGAAGGCGATAAGAATTTCAAGGGCCTGAAGAAGAGTTACGGAAAAGGCACGGAATTGAGAGGAAAGACGCTGGGCGTGCTGGGCTTTGGAAGGATAGGTCAGGCAACCGCAAAGATCGCCCTCGGGATTGGGATGAAGGTTATGTACTTCGACCCCAACCTGCAGGAGGCCGAGATCAGTATTTCGTTTTACGACGATCGGTCCATGTCCTTTCCCCTGAGATCAAGCTCCAAGGAGGAAGTCCTCAAAGCCGCGGATTTTATTACCCTCCACGTTCCTGCTCAAAAGGACTACGTGATCGGGAAAGCAGAATTCGGAATGATGAAAAACGGGGTCGGCCTGGTAAATGCGGCCCGTGGAGGTGTCATTGATGAGGTCGCCCTTCTGGATGCCATCGACCAGGGTAAGATCGCCTTTGCAGGCCTGGATGTATTTGAAAGTGAACCCCATCCTGAGGTACGTATCCTGATGCACCCAAAGATCTCTCTTTCGCCCCATATTGGTGCAGCTACGGGGGAAGCTCAGGACAGAATCGGAACTGAGCTCGCTGAGCAGATCATCAAGCTCCTCAACTAGATGGAAAAAATAGTATCTTACACTTAAAACCTATAAAATGTCAGGATTATTAGATTTACTGGGCGGACCTCTGGGTAAACAGCTCATCGACGGAGTGTCGGAACAGACCGGGCAGCCTTCAGACAAAACAGCAGATGTATTGAGTATGGCCATGCCGCTGTTGCTGGGAGCCATGAAGAAAAATGCCACTGATCCCCAGGGAGCATCAGGCCTGATGAACGCTCTGGATTCAAAACACTCAGGGGGAATACTGGATAATTTAGGCGGGCTATTCCAGGGAGGAGTCAATGCCTCTGTCCTGGAAGACGGAGCAGGGATACTCGGCCATGTACTCGGAAACAAGCAGCCCCTGGTAGAAAACGCCCTGAGTCAGAAATCCGGCGTGGATGCAGGTTCGGTGGCCCAGATCCTCAAGATCGCTGCCCCGATTGTCATGGGATACCTGGGAAGGCAAAAGGCACAGAGCAATGTGAGCGATGCCAACGGGCTGACTACTCTGCTGGGATCTATGCTCGGCGGGCAGCCCAAACAAAACCAAAGCCTGATCACCAGCCTGATCGACGCAGACGGGGACGGCAGTGTCCTAGATGACGTGGCAGACATGGTGCTGGGAACCAAAAAGAAAAAAGGCGGACTGGGGGGAATGCTGGGTGGTCTTTTCGGCAAATAAGCATAAATCACCTAACGTATTTTAACAGGACCACCGGGACAACCCCGGTGGTTTTTTTGTATCTTCTAGATATGAGAAATAAAGTGAGAAATTGGTTCTTGAGACCGGCAATCCTGTCTTTAATCTCCCTCTTGGTTGTGTTGATGAGTTGTGGAGGTTCTAAAATGAAATCATCCGTTTCGGAACAGGAGCGCATGGCCTTTAACGCCACAAAGGCAGATACTGTAGAAATCTCAGACAAAGAATCCAATTACGAGATCATCATCATTGAGCCCGGTTTCAATGTCTGGCTGCAGGCGGTTGCCCGTCCTCCCGGGTATTACTCCCAAACCTTCCTGGAAAACCGAAACAGGTTGTTCGTGATCGAATGGAACAACAGGGTGATCAATACGCTGCAATTCGACCCTCAGCTTTATCAGCTGCAGATCGACTACGACCCCCTGATAGACTACGGATACGACGTGAACTACAAACTTTACAACTACTTTATTTACTTCCAGCGAAAATACAACCAGCGGCTCGGACCTTTTGCGCCACGTATTTAATTCCATACCTTTGCGGCCTTAATTGGGTAACGTGACAAGCAGATTGAAGAAATATTGGGGAATTACCTCCAATTGGCAATTACTGGTCATCTTCTGGGTTTTTGCCATCACAGGCTCGGCATCGGTCTATGTTGCCAAGCCTTTTCTGAACTTTATAGGACTTTCCAGGGAAGCCTTTCCCGATGCGTGGTGGAGCGGCTGGATTTACTGGACCCTGAGAATTTTGCTGATTTTTCCCTTTTACCAGGTCTTACTGGTGTTCTTTGGATGGCTCTTCGGCCAGTTTACATTCTTCTGGAATTTTGAGAAAAAGATGCTCAGCAGGATGGGCTTAGGACGATTTTTTTCCTAGAGCCTCAGTTTCAGGACTGAATAATTTCTTTTGATTTCTTTTTCGACAAAACAAAGGTGTAGATCCACATCAGGGTAAAGCCGGGTATAACGTCGAGCCCGGGCAAAAGTTCCTCCACAAAGGTCACAAAACCCGCTATTTGACCTATCCGACCCTTGTACATACGGGTCATGAGCCAGGCGGCAACAGGAGCCCAGATCACGTCTGAGAATTCCCCTATTCCCGGGATGCTGAAGGAAAGCATTCCGATCCCGTCAAAGAGGAGGCCCAACAAGAGGTATTTTACTTTTGACCCCGAATTCATAGGGTAAAAATAAAGAAAACCCGACTGTCAGCACAATCGGGTTTCAGTAAATCTTTCACTCTTATTCTCAGGACAACCTTGAACTGATCAGTTTTAAAAATTCATTCCTGGTCTCAATCTTTTCGAACTGCCCCCGGAATCCGGAAGTAGTGGTCACTGAATTCTGCTTCTGTACCCCGCGCATCATCATACACATATGGGATGCTTCTATCACTACGGCGACACCTTTCGGTTTGAGGGTGTTGTTGATACATTCCAAAATATCGTGGGTAAGCCTCTCCTGTACCTGCAGCCTCCTGGCAAAAACATCGACCACCCTGGGGATCTTGCTCAACCCGACGATATAACCATCAGGAATGTAAGCGATGTGAGCCTTTCCGTAAAAAGGCAACATATGGTGTTCGCAGAGAGAATACACCTCGATATCCTTTATGATCACCATTTCGTCGTATTCCTCGGCAAACATGGCGCTTTGCAGGATCTTTACGGCATCCTGCTTATAACCCTGAGTAAGGAAGAGCATAGCCTTTGCTGCCCGCTCCGGGGTTTTTAACAGGCCTTCCCTTTTGACGTCCTCCCCAATCTCATCGATGATCTTCGAGTAACGTTCCTTTACCTCGTTGGTAATGTTCATGTTGTATTCTTCAAGGTTCTGATAAGGTGCCATAGGAAATTATTTATGGGTAAGCAGAAAAACTATTTTGTTTAGTATTTGATTCATAAACCTAAACAAAAGTAATCAATTCTGGGTCTGTTCCTTAACTTTAACGTATAATTAGCAGTATAAAAGGGCTCTGACTGTAACAAATATAAGTCCGTTTAAGCACCCAGCCAATCGCCCTGCCCCTGAACTGTTATTTTGTAATGAACGCGCTTATGTGTACTTTCGGGCCTCAAAAGGTTTTGGATGATCACCGCCAGGAATATTCAGAAATACTACGGCTCCCTCCAGGTCTTAAAAGGCGTTGACCTCCACATAAACAAAGGAGAAGTAGTGTCTGTCGTTGGGGCATCCGGTGCCGGTAAAACCACCTTGCTGCAGATCCTTGGGACACTGGATCGCCAATCCAATCCCGGCGATAGCGATTTAAAAGTTAGCGGGGTGGATGTCACTTCCCTGGGCGATAAAGCCCTCGCCAAGTTCCGGAATGAACACATAGGATTCATCTTTCAGTTCCATCAGCTACTACCGGAATTTACAGCCCTGGAAAATGTTTGCATCCCGGCTTACATTAAAAAAACGCCCCCTGGGGAAGCTGAAAAAAGGGCCGCGGAACTTCTGAATTTCCTGGGGCTGGGAGAACGCCTGCACCACAAACCCGGTGAACTGTCTGGAGGAGAACAACAAAGAGTGGCCGTAGCAAGGGCCCTGATCAACAATCCCTCTGTGATCCTTGCGGATGAACCCAGCGGAAATCTCGACTCCGAAAGCGCTGAGATCCTACACAAGCTTTTCTTCCGGCTAAGGGAGAAATTTGGACAGACCTTTGTCATCGTAACACATAATGAGGAACTGGCTGATATGGCCGACCGCAAACTGACCATGATTGACGGCATTATCGTAAATCAATGATCTTAAAACACCTTTGGGCTTTTTCTAAAACTCCGAAATATACTCCTTACCGGGGGCTGACAACTGATCTGAAAATAAAGGTCGTGCTTTCAGCTGTCGGCTGGAATCTCCTTCTCGGAATCGGTCTGGCCCTATTGACGGAAGGCTTATTCACCGTATTGGACATGGATATGGGCAAGCACCGGACGGTAGACATGTTCTCGAAATACACCCTTCCGCAGGTTTTTTTGATGATGGTGATCCTGGCTCCTGTGATAGAGGAGTTCCTTTTTCGTGCCCCTCTGATTTTCTTCAGGAAGTCTGCCCTCTTTCCATGGGTGTTTTATATATCGTGTATCATTTTTGGTATGGTGCATCTCGGCAACTTTGAAGACAGCAAATACCTGCTTCCCTGGGCACCCCTGCTGGTCGCCCCACAGACCCTGATGGGATTCTTCCTGGGGTTTCTGAGAGTAAAACTGGGCCTTGTATACGCCATCCTGATGCACGCCTTCCATAACGGCGTCCTTTTCTTCCTCGTTTCCCTAACCGAGCTGCCGTGAAGAAGAAACAGCAGGACATCCGAGAACTCAGAGAATTCCTCGACCTTAAGGTAGAGCAGTATAATCGTCCGGAGTTCCTGGCCAGCGACCCTATCCAGATCCCGCACAGGTTCCGCGAGAAAGAGGATATTGAGATCAGTGGGTTCCTCACGGCCACCATTGCCTGGGGTAACAGGAAAAGCATTATCAGCAATGCCAGCCTGCTCATGGACCTTTTGGATCAGGCTCCCTATCAGTTTATCATCCAACACCAGGAGTCGGACCTAAACGGCCTTGATGACTTTGTGCACCGCACATTCAACGGTACCGATCTTCGGTATTTTATCCGGGCCCTGCAAAATATATATACCCATCATGGAGGGATGGAAGCAGTTTTCACCCGACACTCCGGTGAGCAATCTCTTCAACAAGACATTTCAGCTTTCCGCACGATCTTCTTTACGCTGGATCATGAAAAACGCACCGAGAAACACGTCTCCGATCCTTCCCGGGGATCTGCAGCCAAAAGGATCAATATGTTCCTGAGGTGGATGGTACGCGACGCGAGAACGGGAGTTGATTTCGGCCTCTGGAAGTCATTGAAACCCTCTCAGTTATCCTGCCCTCTGGATGTGCATTCAGGAAAGGTCGCGCGTAAACTGGGCCTGCTGACCAGAAAACAAAATGACGCCAGGGCGGTTCAGGAACTCGATGAAAACCTGAGACGTTTAGATCATCGGGACCCGGTGAAATACGATTTTGCCCTTTTTGGACTCGGTGTTTTTGAAAAATTCTAACTCCTATCTCCCAACTTTAATGGGTTATTGAAATCGAGGCAGATCGATGGGTCCTTTTCAATTCTATCCCGTCCATACCCCAATAAAAAGAAATACTATATACTATAAATGGCATATAATTAGCTATTATCTAATAGATTTAATTATCAGTTAGATTATTATTTATTTTTTAACATTATAGTTAATATATTAACAATTCATGTGACGAGGTATGACTCTTGAAGGAAAATTCTTATTTTTAAGGTACAACCTGACTAATTGCTGTTATGCTGAACTCATTCGGTGACAATGGTAAGTAGTTATTCTATCCAAAAAAACAGGGATTATCTGGAAATGATCGTGGAGGGAACCTATGATTACTGGGAGTTCCTTGAATATCCGCGATTCATCAGGAATTCCTGTGACGAACACCGTTGCTCCAAGGTCTTGATAGATGTAACTCCTGTGAAAGCTCAGGAGGTATCCCTCATAGAGCTGTTTTTCCTGGGAGAACAGATTGCAAAAGTGGTCGGTGATAAGATCATGATCGCTTTGCTCTGGAAGCGGGAATCCCTTTCAGACTTCCTGGTGGATGTCGTTACCAACAGGAATACCCAGCTAAAAGTGTTCGACGACTTGAAGATAGCCCGTTACTGGCTTACCCGGAAATACTGATCCTCTTTAACTTAGCCCCATTTTTCCCAACTCCAGCGGTATGGGACGGTTGCCCTCGGCAATAGATCTGTAGATCGCCTCAATGATGATCATATCCCGTTTTCCCATCTCACCCGGCGCCTTGTTAACTGAACCGTACAGGACATGGCGGGCAAAATCGTCCATTTGAAGTTTTTGCTGAGACTCATGCGGAAATTGTATGGGACCATTTGCGGATTCCCCGGCAAGGGGCCCGTATGTATTGGCCGGTTTCAATGAGAACCACCCGCCTGAACAGGACGCGTAAAGACTATTCGCATGGGTGTTGTGAGAGGTAAACACGGTGCCTGTTGCCCCTCCCGGGAACTGAAACTGGGCGGTTATGGTCTCATCGGTGTCCTTGAAATAATCCGGACGAGTACTGAATTCCTGGGCCGTTACTTTTACCGGGTTTTCCCCGGTGGCATAGATAGCGCTCTGAATGCTGTACACGCCCATATTCATCAGTGCGCCTCCCCCGGATAAGGCCCTGTTGAGTCGCCACTGATCCGGATTGCCGGCAGATCGGTAAGCTGCCTCGGCGTTTACATACAACGTCTTTCCAAAAGTCCCTTCTTTCACAAATCGTTTTACTTCCTGTGTATAGGGTTCGGAATGCAGGCGATAGCCTATTCCCAGTTTAACCCCTGCCTTTCGGCAGGCTTCTATGATGGCCTCGCATTCGGCCACTGAAATGGCCATGGGTTTCTCACAGATGACATGTTTACCGGCCTGTGCCGCCCTGATGGAGAATTCGGCATGCATGCTGTTCGGCAGCACCACATAGACAATGTCAATTTCATTGTTGTCTGCGATGGCATCAAAATTTTCGTAGTTGTAAATATTCCTGCCAGGCATTCCGTATCTCTCCGCCCAAATCTTTTCTTTGGCCCTGGTTCCCGTGACAATGCCCGCCAGGTGGCAGTACTTTGTCTGCTGGAGAGCAGGCGCGAGCTGATAAGTGCTGTAACTGCCAAGACCCACCAGCGCAATCCCCAGGGATCCCTCCCTTTTTTTGGGCCCGGCCATAGCACAAGCAAGAGGGGCCGATGAGAGAAGGGCCGTACCCGCAATTCCCTTTGAAAGTCTTTCGTTGAATTGCCTTCTGGTTATTTTGTCCATTTGGTTCCGTTTTATGCAGTACACGGGAATGAGGTATTAAGTTACTAAAAGAAGAAGGATGTTAACCTTAGGCAACCGTTTATTTTTACCTCTGAAAATTGCTATTTTTAGACGCCAAAAAATAAAAGATGAAAAAAATAGTATCTCTAATTGTTATCTCAGTATTCAGTTGCCTGAGTTTATTTTCACAAGAACGCTCCATCCCGGTCGACACTACCGTGACTACCCAACACAATGTAACGGTAAACGGGAACACGTTCGGCTATACGGCAGAAACAGGAACACAGCCCGTTTGGGACGAACTGGGAAAACCCATTGCAACCCTTCACTATACGTATTACACACGTAATGATGTCAAAGATCGCAGGTCAAGACCCTTGCTGATCTCTTTTAATGGCGGACCTGGTTCAGGCTCTGTCTGGATGCACCTGGCCTATACAGGACCGCGCGTGCTGAACATTGATGATGAAGGATATCCCGTACAGCCCTACGGTGTAAGTCAGAATCCCTATTCCGTGCTCGACGTGACCGATATTGTCTATGTAAATCCGGCAAACACAGGGTATTCCCGTACGATTCCCGAATCGGGCAAAGAGGTCGATCGCAGTAAATTTTTCGGTATCAATGCAGATATTAAATACCTGGCAGAATGGCTGAACACCTTTGTGACACGTCACAATCGCTGGAGGTCTCCAAAATATATAATAGGCGAAAGCTATGGAGGCACCCGCGTAATGGGGCTATCCCTGGCCCTTCAAAACCAGCAATGGATGTACCTTAACGGCGTCATCATGGTAAGTCCGGCAGACTATAAGGTCCTGCGCACAGGCGGACCTGTCAGCGATGCACTCAACCTGCCTTATTACACCGCTGCTGCCTGGCATCACAAAGCCCTTCCGGCTTCTCTTCAGGGCAAGGATCTGCTTGAGGTCCTGCCAGAATCAGAGGACTTTACCGTCAATACTCTGATCCCTGCCCTGGCCAAAGGAGGTTTTATAGATCAGGCAGAACGCGATCGCGTAGCGGAGCGCATGGCCTTTTATTCCGGCCTTTCCAAAGAGGAGATCCTGACGCGGAACCTTGTGGTCCCGACCTCCTATTTCTGGAAAGCCCTGCTGAGGGATCGTGGATTTACCGTGGGCAGGCTTGATAGCCGATACCTGGGGATCGACCGTCAGATCGCGGGCGAGAGACCGGACTACAATTCGGAGATCACCTCCTGGCTGCACAGTTTTACCCCGGCCATCAACTACTATCTTCAGGAAGAACTCAAGTTCAAAACCGATATCAAATACAATATGTTCGGGCCCGTTAGGCCCTGGGACAACGAAGATGACAACACCCGGGATAATCTCAGGCAGGCTATGGCTCAGAATCCTTATCTGAACGTGCTTATACAGAGCGGCTATTACGACGGGGCCACCACGTATTTCAACGCCAAATACACCATGTGGCAGGTGGATCCCAGCGGAAGGATGAAGGACAGGTTTGAGTTCAAGGGCTACAGAAGCGGTCATATGATGTATCTCAGGAGGGAAGACCTGAAGCAGGCCAATGATGATATACGCGCCTTTATTCTCAGAACACAAGCCAACGGAAAAAGCGCGAAATACTGATCCTGACCCACAGTCATTTCCGGATTTCCATTAATTTCGGTACTCCATGAAGAAACCTTTACTATTCCTTCCTCTGGCTGTGCTGCTTTCAGTAAATCTGGCAGCCCAGGACTGGGCTCAACTGAACACATTTCGTTCTGCGAACAAAACCTTGGAAAAATCGATGAAAAAAGAAGACAGGGTCGTATTCTTTGGAAATTCTATCACCATAGGATGGCTTCAAACCATGCCCTCGTTTTTTGAAGGGAAACCGTATATCAACAGGGGTATTGGCGGACAGACAACTCCTCAAATGCTGGTGAGGTTCAGGCAGGATGTGATCGACCTCAAACCGGAAGTGGTCGTAATACTCGCCGGAACCAATGATATTGCGGGAAACACGGGTCCGATGACCCTGGAAGAAACCCTTGGCAATCTGATCTCCATGACGGAATTGGCAAGGTCTAACGGCATCGCAGTAGTCCTGTGCTCTGTCCTGCCGGCTTCTGACTATCCCTGGAGGCCGGGAATGAGACCGGATCTTAAAATACCTGAGCTCAATACCATGATCCACGAATACGCTGATCAGGCCGGGGTGGTCTATCTCGACTATTTCAGTGCCATGGCCAATGAGAGCAAAGGGCTGGACCCCGAACTTGCCCATGACGGGGTTCATCCCACAAGAAAGGGCTACGAACTGATGGCCCCGCTTGCGGAATCTGCCATAGAGAAAGCCTTAGCGCAATCTGAATAGACAAAATACGCATCCTGTTTTCACCTTGGCATACAGGGATTGAGCAGCACTATTTCTTCTTCTGCTAAAGAGGGATGCTAACCCTGAATGTCCTTTTAAGATCCGATTCACGCCTGCAAAACTTTGATTATATTTGTCAAATGAATTTGGGACATGCTATTTAAATACCCCCAACTCCTCTGGTCGCTCTGGCTGCTTTTCATTCCCATCCTCATCCACCTATTACAGCTCCGGAAGTTTAAAACCACTCCCTTTACCAACGTAAGACTGTTAAAGAAGGTAAAGGCCAAATCACAGAAGTCCCAAACCCTTAAGCGGTGGTTGCTGCTGATTTCCAGACTAGGACTGCTGGCTGCATTGATCCTGGCCTTTGCACAACCCTATACGGCCAGCAGATCGGCATTCAAAAAGCAGGAATTAGTGATCTATCTCGATAATTCCTTCAGCATGCAGGCCAGGAGGAATCAAAATTCACTCCTGGAGGAAGCCACACAGGAATTGATCCGCAACCTCCCCAAGGAAACTACTTTTTCACTTTTTACAAATGATTCCGAATACAGGGATGTGACCGTAGACGAAATTAGAAACGTGCTCCTTCAACTCAATTTCTCTTCCAATCAGCTCAATCTCTCGGAGATCGGATTAAAGGCCAATTCCTATCTAGGAAACGGACCCGATGCCCTTAAAAGCCTGGTTGTCATTTCGGATTTTCAGGAATCCCTTGAGGGCATCAGGGATGCCGGGAGGACAGAAGCCGATATCTATTTCATTCCCTTCAGGGCAGAGGAGGTAAGAAATGTCTCCATCGATTCAGTCTTTCTCGAGACGACATCGGGAAGTATTAACAACCTGCATATTACCATCTCAGGGAATTACGATTTCGGGTCTATCCCGGTATCCCTTTTTAACAGGGGTTCCCTGATCGCGAAATCTGCCGTTACCTACAAACCGGAGGGTACTTCTGAACTTGTTTTCTCCCTCCCCGGCGAAGAAAATATCGAAGGTAAGGTCTCCCTCACGGATACCGGCCTCGCTTTTGACAATGACCTTTATTTCAACATCAACACACGGGAAAAGATCCGAGTCCTTGGAATTGGTGCAAATGATGAATTTCTTATCAGATTGTTCGATCAAAATACCACACAATATAGGTCGGTTACTTCCTTGGATCAGGCCAGTACGCTTGTTCCCGATCAGGACCTGGTCATACTCAACCAGCTCAATGCCCTTCCGGCGGGGACCTTGGATCTCCTGAGGGAGTACGTAGACCGGGGAGGCAGCCTGGTGCTGATCCCCTCCATGACCATGAATACGGGGGAATTCAACCGTCTTTTGGGCTTTTACGGCTTATCTCTGGGAAAAAGGGTGCAGACTCCCCTTGAGGTCACAGATATCAATTACGCTCATCCCCTTTTTAAAGATGTCTTCAGAGAAGAGGTCAGAAACTTTCAGTATCCCTCTGCAAAGGAATACTTTACCTTCAATGGGCGGGCAGATAAAATACTGGGCTTCTCCAACGAAGCGCCCTTCCTGACCGCCAAGGGTAAATGCTATGTCTTTACCACTACCCTGGCGCCTGATAATACCAATTTCACAGCTTCTCCCCTGGTGGTCCCGACACTTTATGCCATGGCCATGCGAAGTCGCAGTTTACCGACCCCCTATTATCTTTTGGGCTCAGAAAGTTCGGAGGATGTGGCCGTGCAGTTGGGAAAAGACCGAATCCTAAGCTTAAAAAAAGGAGACTTGGAATTTATACCCCGGCAACAATCGGTGGGACGGAATACCAGACTCTGGTTTTCCGATGCTCCCCCGGAAGCAGGTACCTACGTACTTGAGAATGCGCCAGTGAACAGGTCATTCAGCTTTAATTTCCCGAGGAAGGAGAACGATCTAAAATACCTCGATCTCGATGTAACGGGAGAAGGTACTGCCTTGATGGACTCCATTTCCGAAATGTTTAAAAGGTTTGAAAATGACAGCAGGGTGACAGGCCTTTGGAAATGGTTTGTTATTTTAGCGGTGCTGTTTTTACTGGCAGAGATTATCATTCAAAAGGCAATGAAATGAACATTCTTCTCAAATCGGCTCGTATCCTGGACACTCACAACCAAAGCCTTCACGGTAAAGTCAGGGACATATGGATCAAAAACGGACGTATAGAGAAGATAGCCTCTTCGGTAAATCCGGAGGCAAGGACTAAGGTAGTTGAACTTTCCAACCTCCATGTTTCCCGAGGCTGGATAGACAGCAGTGTCAGCTTTGGCGAACCCGGATACGAGGAGAGGGAGACCCTCGCGCATGGGGCAAGAGTAGCTGCGTTGAGCGGTTTTACGGATGTTGTTCTCAATCCGAATACAAATCCGATACCGGACACCAGCGGGGACATCGTTTTCATCAATAAGACAGCAGCCGGAAAAGGGGCCCGGGTACATCCTATGGGTGCCTTAACACGCGCATCTGCCGGTTCGGACCTCTCGGAAATGTATGATATGAAGAAGGCCGGGGCCGTAGCTTTCTATGATTTCAAATCCCCCATTCATCAATCCAATCTCCTGAAGATCGCCCTCCAATACGCCCAGGGTTTTGACGCTTTGGTACTCTCCTTCCCCATGGACGCCTCCATCGCGGCCACAGGGACGGTGAACGAGGGAAATACTTCCACCTCCCTGGGATTAAAAGGCATCCCCGCCCTGGCAGAAGAGATCCAGATCGCAAGGGATCTGTATATACTGGAATAC
>NZ_JBFGBM010000045.1:0-14843 GCF_041567615.1 Muriicola sp. | reverse complement strand
TTGAGTTTTAGTGTGGTACTCAGAAATTCGGCCCCATTGGTGCTGATGGCAGCAGCGGGGATCCTGTCCTTGTCCGGGAGGTCGCCGTAATTGGTGGAACCCGTATGGGGATAGTCATCGAGGCGCAGGTTCATCGACCGGACGATCACCCCTACAGCACCGTAAGCCGCGGCCCGGGCTGCTCCTGACGATCTCTGGTCAACCGCACCCCCATAGGCTTGAAAGGTATTCAGGAGTTTGGGGTCCATGGGCCTGTTAAAGAAGACGATCTTACCATTGATCTTTTCCCTGCCCAGGGATTCCAGTTCCTCCAGCGACTGCACCTCCACCACGCCTGCTTTCACCCCTCCCGGGGGTGTGGCGACCGATCCACCCAGGGCACATATCGGAATATTGCTCGTATAACCGGGCTTACTCTCCAGGTAGGCGAATTCGGGGGTTCCCCTCACCCACTTGGGTACCATGACGGGTTGCAACCAGACCCGGTCTAACCCCAGGGCATCCATTTCCGCCCGGGTATAGGTAACTGCCTGTTCCGCCTGAACGGAACCTGAGAGTCGGCCTCCTATCTGGTTGGAAAGATAATTGAGCCAGTCATAGGCCTTACCCTGCGTAAGGGCCAGGTCGTAAAACTTTCTGATCTGTTCCTGGTCATTCGTTTGTGCCGTGAGATTCAGCACCTGAAAGACGCTGATCAATAACATATAAATCCTTTTCATTCGCTTTTTAATTGTCTCTTGTATTCTTCAATGTTCGCCCGTGTCTCCTCGTCCAATTCGGGTTCTACAACGTCCGTATACTTGCTGAGTTCCTCCAGAAGGATCTCTGCCACGATCACCCTGGCAGCCTCCTTGTTATCCGCGGGGATCACGTACCAGGGGGCGTATTCTTTTGAAGTGTTGTTGATAGCTTCCTGGTAACACCACTGGTATTTGTCCCACAAGGCCCTCTCTTTGAGGTCGCCGGCAGAAAATTTCCAGTTCTTTTCCTGCAAATCGAGCCTTCTGAGCAATCGCTGCCGCTGTTCCTCGTTGGAGAGGTGGAGGAAGAACTTAAAGATAATGGTCCCGTTCTCAGCGAGGTGCCTTTCAAAATCGTTTATCTGACGGAATCTCTTTTCCCAGAATGCCCCATCGATGTCATCCACGGAATGAATGCCCGGAATATGTTCTCCGAGAATGTAATAGGGGTGAACGCGTGTAACCAGCACGTTTTCATAGTGGGTCCGGTTAAAGACCCCGAATTTCCCCTTGGGAGGTAGGGCGATGTAATGCCGCCAGAGATAATCATGGCTCCTCTCCAGTTCTGTGGGCACTTTAAAACTGTGGACCTGTACGCCCCTCACATTAAAATCCTTGAATACTTCCCTGATAAGGCTGTCCTTTCCTGCCGTATCCATCCCCTGTAAACAGATCAGGACGCTGTACTTGTCGTGGGCATACATCACATCCTGGAACTTACCGAGCTTCACCCTGATCTTCTCCAGATACTTTTTGAGTTTTTTGTCTGATTCTCCGAATTGATCCGTGGTGGGTAATTCGTTCAGCCGTACAGCCTTTTCGACCTTATAGGTTTTACTTTTGATCTTCTTCATAGGCTGAAGATAGGATATTTATCGCTGCCTCGCCTACCCTCCCGGCAATAATTGCGGACAGGCCTCTTTGCTCTAAAATCGCACGAAAAACGTGGTAATTTCCCCATATGACGATAAAATAAGGTGCTGAGGCACCATATTTCTATTTTAGGTGACCCGAATCTGAAATAACGTCCCATGTCATTACAGGTACTGACGATCTATCTATGGCTTGCCCTCCTGCCCTTTCCTATGGGCACAGGATCCTCCAATGCCTGTGAATTTGCAGGGTCCAATATCAGCTACATCAGATCGAATACCCAAAAGGCCATGGAAGCCGACAAAATGAATATGGTCCACTACTATGCCTATAAGGCATTGAGTGCCATAGACAAAAGCAAGGATCAGTTTAAAGCCTGTGGGTGTGAATACGCCCAGATCGGGATAGAGGAGAGCGAGCGTTATCTCAAAAAAGCCATTAAAGCAGCCTCCATTCTGGGAGCCCGCATGCTTTTGGAAAAATCACTGGATCATGCGCAGGGGAGTCTGGAAGCGCTTGAAGACCATCCTGAGATCCACACAAGCGAATACGGAAACGATCTTTCCGTAAATACGCAGGAAGAAATGGTGAAAGTGCAATCCTTCAGGCCCATCTCCGGTAAGGAGCTCGAAAAAAAGGTAGAGTCTTCCCTGGAGAATTTCAGCATATCCCTGGAGAAGGTCATCTCCACCCTGCCCTGCGAGGAGGCGGAGGATTACGTCCTTGGAGTTTTCAAGCGATGTGAATTAGAATTGCTCAAGCCCGGCCTTACCGAAGGCAAGCGCTATTACAACCTGAAGACCAAGAATATGGCAGCCAGGGCCCTGGAAAAACTGGGTGAACGCTGTATGGCCGAAGAGAAGTAGGGCGAGAACCTTCTATTTGCTGGCAAAGAGTTGAACATCTTCTTCCGTGATCTCATCATTTCCGAGAATGGTGAGCCTTTCCACTACGTTCCTCAATTCCCGGATATTTCCCGTCCAGTCGTACGCCTTGAGGAGGGATACGGCCTTGGGGGAGAATCGCTTGGGTGCAGTGCCCTGTTCGCCGGCAATTTTTTCCGAGAAATGGTCGATGAGCAACGGGATATCTTCCCTGCGATCGTTGAGAGAAGGGACATTGACCAGGATCACGGCCAGTCGGTGGTAAAGATCTTCCCTGAACCTGCCTTCTTCTATCTCCTTTTTAAGGTCTTTATTGGTTGCCGCCACCACCCTGACGTCTACATTGATGTCCTTGTCGGAGCCCACCCTGGAGATCTTGTTCTCCTGCAGGGCCCTGAGTACCTTAGCCTGGGCTGAAAGGCTCATATCCCCTATCTCGTCCAGGAAGATGGTGCCTTTGTTCGCCGCCTCGAATTTTCCCGCCCTGTCTTTGATGGCTGAGGTAAAAGCCCCTTTAACATGCCCGAAAAGTTCGCTTTCAATGAGTTCTGATGGGATGGCCGCACAGTTCACTTCAATAAAAGGAGCGCTGCTTCTCTCGCTCTTCTGATGGATCCAGTGGGCGACGAGTTCCTTGCCCGTTCCGTTGGATCCCGTGATCAGGACCCTGGCATCGGTGGGGGCGACCTTGTCTATGATCTCTTTGATATTCTTGATCTCGGGGCTTTCCCCTATCATTTCATAGTTCTTGCTGACCTTTTTCTTCAGGATCTTGTTCTCCACCACCAGTTCCTTCCTGTCGAGCGCATTCCTGACTGTGGTCAGAAGCCGGTTCAGGTCCGGGGGTTTGGAGATATAATCGAATGCCCCCAGTCTCATGGTATTGACCGCCGTATCCAGGTCTCCGTGTCCGGAGATCATGATAAAGGGAATTTCCGGTTTTATCTTCCTGGAAGCCTGCAGTACTTCCACCCCATCCATCTTGGGCATTTTTATATCACACAAGGCCAGGTCGTAGTCGTTTTTCTTGATCATCTCAAGCCCCTTCTGCCCGTCCTCAGCCTCTTCCAGTTCGTATTGATCGTTCTCTTCCGTAAGGATCTTGATCAATACCCTGCGGATGGCCGCCTCATCTTCAATCACTAAAATTTTTGACATGTCTGCTAATTAATAATATTGTTCTAATAGAACCCGTCTTCGGTTATTGACCCTACTCATTCAAAAACGATGCCAGGGCTATTTTCTTATTCGGGCTGCCCACTCGTTGATTACAGGCAGAATCCTTAATCAGAAATAATGAGCCCCTATTTCTTGCTAAGGGAAATGGGCCCGTGCTGATAGAAATGCACATCTCTCTGAGGGAAAGGTATGGTAACTCCATTCTCCCTGAACCTCGCATCGATCTTATACCTCATCTCAGATCGCATCCTGGGTACCCTAAAAGCATCAGAAATAAAGAAGTTCAGGGAAAAGATCAGGGCAGAATCCCCGAAATCATCGAACTGCACAAAGGGTTCCGGATTCTTCAGCACTCCTTTCTGTTCCTCCGCGATATTCGTGAGGATCTCCGTGACCAGTTTAACATCACTTCCGTAGGCCACCCCCACGATGAGGGCTTCCCGGGTGATATTGTGATTCTGGGTATAGTTGTAAATGGTGTTTGTCAGGAAGATGTGATTGGGAATGATCAGCACCTTGTCGTCCCGGGTAATGGCCCTGGTACTCCTCAATCGTATTTCGAATACCCTGCCTACCTTGCCTTCAACCTCGATGATGTCACCGACATGAATGGACTGGTCAAGGATCATCAGGATACCTGAAATAATATCCTGAAAGAGGTTTTGCAGCGCAAAACCGAGTCCCACAAACAGGGCAGCAGACGCCGTGAGCAGCACTGTGAGGTTCACCCCTGAGGAATGGAGAATGATGATGATCACCAGGATGTACGAAAGGTATTTAAGAAAAGAGAAAATACTGACGAACTTATTCTTGTCGGCCTCAGGTAGCTTCTTGACAACGATGTTGTGGATGATGCGCAACACATAGGTGACCACGACCACCCCGATGACGATGGCGAGGAAGGTACCTATGGTGATGTGAATATTCTCACTGTCGTAAATCTGATACGTCAGCAGATCATTGAAATCTTTCCAGAGTTCTCTTACCTTTTCCATCCTAATATTTTAACCATTTGAACAATTCCTTGTAACTGGGTTTTTTCCCATACATCAGTATCCCTACCCTGTAAATCTTCGCCGCCAGCCAGACGATCCCGATAAAGGTAACCAACAAAAGGAATATGGAAAGGCCCAGCTGCCAGATCGGGACACCTCCTTCTCCCAGACCCCCGGGCAGACGCATGAGCATGACGATAGGCGAGGTCAGGGGAAAGAGAGAAAACCCAACGGCTATGGGGCCGTGAGGATTCCCGAATACGGAAAAGAACCCGACATAGATCGCCAGCATCAGCGGGAGGATGATCGGGAAAATAAATTGCTGGGTATCCGTTTCATTGTCAACTGCTGCCCCTATGGCTGCATAGATAGAGCTGTAGATCAGGTATCCCAAAACAAAATAGATCATGAAGAAGAAGATCAGCATGGCCCAAGGGATACGCATCAGTTCCATGGCGTACAACTGCATCTCACTGCCTGCAGGATCCATTTTGCTAAACTCGTTCATCCCTCCACCTGGAAGGGCTCCTGCCGTTTCAAAGGCCGAAGTCTCCAGGCCCATAAAAGACATGATCGCCAGCAAAAGAAGGGAGGCTGAAAAGATCCAGATCGCAAATTGCGTCAGTCCTGCCAGGGAGGTCCCGATGATCTTTCCCATCATCAGCTGGAAGGGCTTGACCGAAGAGATGATCACCTCTATGATCCTGCTGGTCTTTTCCTCAATGACACTTCTCATGACGAATCCTCCGTAAATGATGATGAACATCATGATCAGGTACCCGAATCCCCCCCCGATAAACGCTTTCAGCTCGTTGAGGCCCTTGAGGTTCCTCTCCCCTTCAAAGGTTTCTGTCTTCAGTTGAAAATCGGTATCTATAGAAGCGAATTCGGCCGGGGTTACCCCAAGGTCGAGCAGTCTTTGTTGCCTCAGCCGATCCATGAAGATCAGGTCGATCCTGTCTACCACGCCTGAATTCGGGGCTTCTTTGGTGTAGAGCAGGGCACCCCTGGCTACTTCTTCCGGTGAACCACCCCCCGGAAGGTACAGAAGGCCGTAAAAATTCTGGCTGATCACCGAGTCTTTAGCTTGTTCCAGGGTCACATCCTCAAACTGCACAAAGGACATTGATTCGGTGGACGTAAAATCTTTTGAGTAATACACGCTTTCGTTCAGCACTCCCAATACCCTGACCTCCCTGTCATTGATCTCGGTGAGATAGGCGATGAGCACGATCATCCCCACCATCAGGACGGGGCTCAGGAAGGTCATGATCACAAAAGATTTATTGCGGACCTTCGCCAGGTATTCCCTTTTTATGATCAGGCCGAGTTTATTCATGGGCAGATTTGCTTTGTACAGTCCTGATAAAGATATCGTTGGCCGAGGGGATGGTCTCGACAAAACTGTTGACCGTCCCTTTCGTTGAAAGGTGTTTTAGAAGAGGTGCTGTATCCGTAGAAGGAAGCTTTACTTCAAAGGCTACCTGTGATTCCTCCGGATCATAGGAGCAGGATGTGATCTGAAAGTGCTCCGAGAGTTCCCTGAGGATGTCTTCTCCTTTCTGAACGGCCATGCCCACTGTAAAGACATTATTCTTGTATTGCTTTTTGATCTCGGAAAGCTTGCCGTCCAGGATCTTTTCAGCATTGTGAAGAAGGGCGATGTATTCGCAGATCTCTTCAACGGACTCCATACGGTGAGTTGAAAATATGATAGAAGTCCCCTTCTCCTTCAAATGGAGGATCTCCTCTTTGATGATATTGGCATTGATAGGGTCGAAGCCGCTGAAAGGCTCATCGAAAATAAGCAGTTTGGGCTCGTGCAGCACCGTGACAATGAATTGGATCTTCTGGGCCATACCCTTCGAAAGTTCCTGAATCTTCTTGTTCCACCAGTCGCCTATCTGAAGCCTCTCAAACCAGTACAAAAGCCTTTTTTTAGCCTCTGCTTTAGACAATCCCTTCAATTGGGCCAGATACAGGGCTTGTTCCCCCACTTTCATGCTTTTGTAAAGCCCCCTTTCCTCCGGCAGATAACCGATCATTGATACGTGGTGTGGCAGGAGAGGTTCCCCTCCGAATAGGACAGATCCGCTGTCGGGATACGTGATCTGGTTGATGATGCGGATCAGCGTGGTCTTCCCTGCTCCGTTGGGCCCCAGCAGACCGTAGATACTGTTGGCAGGGATTTCCAGGGAGACGTTGTTGAGCGCAAAATTTGATCCGTAGCGTTTGGTGATCCTATCGGCAACCAGGATGGGGCTCATGCATGCAATTTTGTCAAAGATATAGAATTGGACGAAAAAGTTTGAGGTAATGAATCTTTATCTAAGGACAAGGGGCCGAGTGGTTTCCCACACAGTACTCAAACCCTTGAATGATCAAAGGCCCTTGTCCTTTTTATCGGTGCCCTTCGCTTATCGCCCGGCCATTATGTGCCGTTTTCTCAGAGCGATAGTCCCAAGTCGGCCCCTTTTAAAAAGCAAAACCCATCCCCGAAGGATCGAGGATGGGAAAAAAATTGCTATGAAAAAGAAAATTAATACCGGTCTCCCAGTATCGGTTCAAATATACGTTTTTTATTTAAATCGCCTATGAAATGGTTTAAGAAAACATGTCTTTTACCTTCTCAAAAAAGGATTTGTCCGATTTCTCGGGTTTGGGCTCAAAATTTTCGTGCGAGTTCATCTTCTCGAAAAACTCCCGCTGCTCCTTGTTCAATTCCTTGGGGGTCCAGACGTTTACGTGAACCAGGAGGTCCCCACTGCCGTATCCGTTCAGGTTATTGATCCCCTTACCCCTGAGGCGCAGGATCTTTCCGGATTGGATTCCGGGTTCCAGCTTGATCCGCACTTTTCCCCCTACGGTATCGATCTCCTTGGATGTGCCGAGGACCGCATCCGAAATGCTGATATAGAGGTCGTAGTGAAGGTTGTCCCCTTCCCGCTTCAGGGTTTCGTGTTCCTTTGTCTCGATCGCGACCAGGAGATCACCCGGCACACTGTTGCCCGGAGCTTCGTTTCCTTTCCCGCTTACCTTGAGTTGCATCCCGTCCTCAACCCCGGCCGGTATTTTGATTGATACGGTCTCTTCAACCATCTGCAGCCCCTGCGCATCTGCATGCGAGGGTTTGTGGTCAATCACCTGCCCGCTACCGCTGCAATTGCCACAGGTTGTGGCGGTCTGCATGCGCCCGAGGATGGTATTGGTGATCCTTGTCACCTGCCCGCTACCGTTACAATTTGGACAGTTTTTATAGGTAACCCCCTCTGCCTGTACCTTCCTTTTGACCTTTACTTTTTTCTCAACCCCGTTGGCCACTTCATCCAGGGAGAGTTTAACGCGGATCCTGAGGTTACTCCCTTTGACCCTTCTCTGCCCTCCGCCGAAACCGCCGAAACCACCGAAACCACCGCCAAAGGCACTACCGAAGATATCGCCGAACTGGCTAAAGATATCTTCCATGTTCATTCCGCCTCCTCCAAATCCACCTCCCTCAAAGGCCGCGTGACCGTATTGATCATACCTGGCACGCTTGTCCGGATTGCTCAGGACCTCATAGGCCTCGGCTGATTTCTTGAACATTTCTTCAGCCTTGGGATCACCGGGATTCTTGTCGGGATGATATTCCAGCGCCTTTTTCCGGTAGGCCTTTTTTATCTCTGCCGCTGATGCCGATTTGTCAATCCCGAGTATTTCGTAATAGTCCTGCTTCATGTCTTCCGATTAATTTCCAACGACCACTTTGGGATGCCTGATGATCTTATCGCCGAGGCGATATCCTTTCTCAACCACATCTATGATCTTGCCCTTGAGCTTTTTATTAGGAGCCGGAATCTGGGTGATCGCATCGTGGATCTCGGCGTCAAAGGCGTCGCCTTCCTTTGCCTCAATATCTTCCAGGCCCTTGGCCTTCAGGGTATCCTTGAATTTGTTGTAGATCAGTTCCACTCCTTTGAATAGTTCCTTTTCAGAAGACTTTCCGAGCTCCTTCAAGGCGCGTTCAAAGTCGTCCATCACCGGAAGAAGGGATACGATAACCTCCTGCCCTGCAGTTTTGAAGAGATCCATACGCTCCTTGGAGGTCCTTCTCTTGAAATTTTCAAATTCCGCAAAAAGTCGAAGGAACTTATCCTTTTCCTTTTCCAGTTCTCCCTCCAATTCTTCTTCCCTGGTAAGCTGTGGAGAGTTTTCCTTTTCTTCTTCCTGTGAATCTTCCTGAGATGCTTCCTTTTTAACTTCGTCTTGTGTCAGGGCATCCTCTAATTCATCCATTTCTTCTATTCTGTCTTTTTCACTCATTGTTGGGCGCGTTTTTACCTCATCGCTTCAGGAAGGCAAAAGTACTGCCAATTCTCCTAAAATGTCAAAATGTCACAAAAAAAACACCCTCGCGGGGGTGTTACAGGCAATACTGCGTTCGAACATATGAATCACACAAACTCTTTTTGGAAAATATCGCTGGGTGTTTCTTCCGAGTGTAAAATATCTTTCAGAGCGCTGCAGATATTCTTGAAATAGAAATCGAATCCTTCTTCCTCTATTTTCCTGCTGCTGACGCGCTGGCTGACAAACAAGAGGTAGGACATATCGCCCAGGATGGCTTTCATGAGGCCCTGGGGGATATTAGGCAGGAAAAGGGGCTTGTTCAGCACGGATGCGATCTCTTTGATCAATCTCGAATTCGTGACCGGGTTGGGAGCTACCCCGTTGAAAACACCTTCCAGGCCCTGGTCGATCACAAAGAGAAACTGACGCGCAAGGTCTTCTATGTGAATCCATGACTGCCACTGCTCACCGCTGCCAAATGCTGCACCCATATAGGATTTCACCGGCCTGACCATGGCAGGAAGGGCACCTCCGTCCATGGAGAGAACCAGTCCCACGCGGATCGTGGCCAACTTAAAGGAAAACTTATTGAATGCTGAGATCTCCTCTTCCCACTGCGATACCACTTCCCCAAGGAAACTGTTATCTATCTCCGATTGGTCCTCCGTGTAATAACGGTCCAGGGAATCGGGATACAGCCCTATGGCGGAGGCTGATACAAAAGATCGGATCTCGCTGAGGTCACTTTTCTCCATGGCGGACCGGAGTGTTCGGAGGCTTTCAATCCGACTGTTCAGGATGTCTTTTTTATTGGATTGGGTCCATCGCTGGGAAATGCTGGAGCCTGCCAGGTTGATCACCGCTGAAACTCCCTCTAGACATTTCGGATCTATTTCACCCTTTGCAGGATTCCAGTAAAATCCACGGAGATCGCCTTCGGAGGTAAGTTTATTTTTACGGGTCGTGAGGTAATTGACTTCTATTTGATTCTCGCGGCACTTTTGAACGATAACATTGCCAATCAGCCCGGTAGCCCCAGTGATCAAAACGCGCATGTGTGTTTTTTTGTAAAGATATTTGATTTTCACGCGAATTGACGTGGGTTTAAATAAGGTTTAACAGTCTTGTTTAAGGGACTCGTAGATGGTTAACCCTTCACCCTCCTGCTAAGGTTTAAACGCCCTGAGCATTTCTCTTTTTCCAGGAGGTCCGGGCAGTCTTTCCACGGTAAACCCCACGGCCTGCATAGCCCTTCTTACACTTCCCTTGGCCGAGTAGGTAACGAGTACGCCTTTTGATTTCAAGGCGTTAAACATTTTAGTGAACATGGATTCGGTCCACAACTCCGGCTGAACCCTGGGTCCGAAGGCATCGAAGTAAATCAAATCGTATGCCTGTTCATCCGAGATCTGACTAAAATCTTTCTTCTGTTTGGTAAGTGTGAATTCCGGAGTCAGCCGAAAAGGATGATCCCAATTGCCTAGGTGCATTTCACGGTAGGCCTGTTCCAGCCTTTCAAGGCCCAATTCCCTGGCGTAATTGAGTTCCACCACTTCTTCCATGGAGACCGGATAGGCCTCTACGCCCGTATATTGGATGACCAGGTTATTCTTCTGGGCCTCATGCAGGGTGATCAGAGCATTCAATCCCGTACCAAATCCCACTTCCAGGATCCGGATCTCCCTTTGCTGACACACTGCCAGACCATGGTCGATAAAGACATGGCAGGCTTCATTTACCGCACCGTGGGTGCTATGGTAGTGTTCATTCCAGTCCTCCAGGTTAATGGTCTTGGAACCATCAGAAGTAGTTACGATACGCCTTTTCACCCTAGTCGTTCAGCAAGACTCCGTCTGCGACAAAGCTGTAGGCAACCTTCGGAGAGGTTATCCTGGCGATCTCCTCCTCGGAAGCGCCTCCGTCCTTGGCGTAATGGCGCTGGTCCTCTACGCTGATCTCTTCGATAAACCCTGTTCCCTGAAGGACTACCTCCCTGCCGGTGATGTCTTTGGGAACGAAAAAGCCGTAATCCTTAAAGGTGACCCTCATCTCTTCCTCCCCATCCAGTGAAACCTTCATCCAGCAGCCCTTCATCTGACAAACATCGGTCACCTTACCGGTAAAGGAAACTTTCAGGCTGTCAGCAGACTGGAGCTGGTCAAAAGCCATAGCTAATTCCTGTGTGGAAGAAGCGCCTTCGGGGTCGAAGGAGGAGCCAAAAAATTGGACCTCCGATTCGGTTGACTCCGGTGGAGTGGTCTGGCTCTGAGAATTATTTTCCTTACAAGCGGTAAGAAGGAGTAAGAATGCAAGGAAAATGTTAATTGATTTCATTTTTTTCGGGATTTGCGTTGACACTGCAAAATTGGGGATTTTTCAAGCAAAAAAGAAGGAACAAGAGTTCATAAATGATTAATTTTGACGTGAAAATTAAAGAGAATGGAGACCAACGTGACGAATATCATCATAGAAAAAGTAAAGAAATCGAGGATCTCGGAAGTGGATTTTTCGAACCTCCCTTTTGGGAAGGTACACTCAGACCACATGCTGGTTTGTGACTTCCGGGACGGGGCCTGGCAAACACCCAGGATCGTTCCTTATCAGGGAATTACCCTCGATCCCTCTGCCAAGATATTCCACTACGGACAATCGGTCTTCGAAGGCATGAAGGCCTACAAGGATGCGCAGGGGAAAGTCTGGCTTTTCAGGCCTGAGGAGAATCAGAAGAGACTCAATATTTCCTCCAAGCGGATCTCCATCCCTGAACTTCCCAGGGAGATCTTTATGGACGGCTTAAAGACACTCATTCAGCTGGAGAAAGACTGGGTGCCTACCACCCCGGGCAGTTCCCTCTATATCAGGCCTTTCATCTTCGCTTCCGGAGCAGGCTTGCACGCTTCCCCGGCAGACCAGTATAAATTCTTTATAGTTTGTGCCCCTTCCGGTCCTTATTTTTCAGACAAGGTCAAGGTTCTCATTGAGGAAAAATACTCCAGGGCGGCCAATGGAGGAGTAGGCTTTGCCAAAGCAGGCGGAAACTACGCCGGGCAATTCTACCCTACTCAGCTCGCGATCCAAAAAGGATATCAGCAGGTGGTATGGACAGATGACAACACCCATGAATACATAGAAGAGGCTGGAGCCATGAATATTTTTGTACGGATCAATGACACCCTGCTGACGAGTCCGGTGAGTGATCGTATCCTGGATGGGGTTACGCGTAAAAGCGTGATCGATATCGCGCGTTCAGAAGGGATCTCCGTAGAAGTCAGGAAGGTAAGGGTCGAGGAATTGGTTTCGGCATCCAAGAGCGGGACCCTGAAGGAAATGTTCGGCGCCGGGACTGCCGCCGTGATCTCCCCGATCTCAGGTTTCGGCTTCCGAGGAACCGATTACACCCTGCCCGACCTGGAGGACAGCTATGCCTCACGACTGAAAAAGAGAATTACGGACATTCAGTACAACAAGGCTGAAGATCCGTTTGGTTGGCGGTTTGAAGTGGTTTGATCTGCATATCCTCTCGGGATCGATCCGTTGGGATTTTTATCAAACACCTACCTGTCGAGAATACCTTTAATATCGGGTTTAAAATAAGCGGGGCCTTTTAAAACCTTGCCGTCTTCCCTGTAGATCGGTTTACCATCTGCCCCCAACTTGCTCATATTACTTCGCTGTATTTCCTCAAAAACCTCTTCGATGATGTGTTGCATGCCGTGTTCGAGGATGGTCCCGCATAGGAT
This sequence comes from Muriicola sp., assembly GCF_041567615.1. Classification (GTDB taxonomy): domain Bacteria; phylum Bacteroidota; class Bacteroidia; order Flavobacteriales; family Flavobacteriaceae; genus Muriicola. The sequence continues at coordinate 2,103 of NZ_JBFGBM010000045.1, read as the reverse complement.
ATAGAGCATATCACCCAAAGCGTCTGCCACTTCTACCGCATCGTCCTTCTTCGCTGCTTCAAAGTATTCCCTGTTCTCCTCATCCATGAGGTTGAATCTCAAAAGGTTTTTCTCTTCCCCCAGGTCTGCTTTAGGACTCTCCGATATACCCAGGCCAAAGGAACGATGGAACAGGGCAACAGCGTCGATCTTACTTTTCATGATATGTGTATTTCGCGTAATTTTGCACTAAAATAGACATTATGTTCAGCAAAGGACAATTAATTTTTGCGGCCCTCTTCGTACTTGTTTTCGCATTTGTTATCGCTAAATCCTATAGAAAAGACAGAGATCTTCACCGGAAAAACTATAAAGGTGTGAAATGGGTGGGGATCGTTTTTGTCCTATTCGTAATAATCCTCTTTGGCCTTAAATATTTGCTGAAAAATTAACTGTTTTTTTGCCTATACCACAAATATTGATGGTCTTACAACATATTCGTGAATTCATGCGTATACTATAAGAAAACACGTACTTTTGCGTTATACTTCCAAAGAAATCCGATAAATGACAACTTTCTTTACCATTTTCTTCATTTTAGTGGCAGTCAATGCAGGCCTCCTTTCCTTCAGTATGCTGATGAACAAGAAGAGGCAAGCCGAGGTATCCGGTGAAAGTAACGATGCAGCCCAGGAGAAGGTATACCCCCTGGATTTGTCATCCTCAGAATACCGCAAAGCCATCTAGATTCCTATCTTTAGGGAATGAAAAATTTTTTACTGGTCTTCCTCGGAGGTGGTATCGGAAGCGCCCTTCGCTATTTAATCAGTAAAGCCTTAAACCCGATTATCCCTTCTTTCTTCCTGGGAACCTTTGGGGTTAATTTGCTGGGGTGTCTCTTGATGGGTCTCATACTGGGCCTCTCAGCCAAGTACACCAGCTTAAACAACACAACTGTCCTCTTTCTCACCGTAGGTTTTTGTGGAGGGTTTACCACCTTCTCCTCCTTTGCCCTGGAAAATTACGGCATGCTCAGGGAAGGACAGATATTTCTATTTCTGCTTTATACCCTGGGCAGCGTTGTGCTCGGTATCCTGGCCGTTGCCGCAGGGCTTTGGCTGATCAAGGCACTATTCTAATATTCTGGTTTTCAGCGTTTTAATTCTTACACATACCCCTTTTCTTACGGGATATGTTAAAACACACCTACAAAAAAACCATATTCCTAAATTTTGTATTTCATAATGTCATACCCTAATTTTTTAGGGGTCTATTTTATAATAATGATAAAAATGATCAAGTAACCCCCAAATTTTTAGGGGGTTATTTCATTTACTGTAATTTTGGCCCCATCAACAATAAACTGATACAATGAAAAAAGTAGAAGCAATCATTCGCAAATCAAAGTTTGACGATGTGAAAAAAGCACTTCACGAAATTGAAGTGAATTTCTTCAGCTACTGGGATGTAACCGGGGTGGGGAACGAGAAACAGGGACATGTATACAGGGGTATTTCCTACAGTACTTCCGATATACAGAGAAGGTACCTGGTGATCGTGGTTTCAGATGATTTTCTGGAAAAAACCGTAAACACCGTCCTGGATGCCGCCTATACCGGTAATGTTGGAGACGGTAAAATCTTTGTATCCGAGGTCACGGATGCCTACAGGATCCGAACTCGTGAAAACGGATACGAAGGGATTAACTAAAACAGATAACTAACTAACAAATTACAGAATATGGAAGCAGGATTATTTACAGCTAACAACATTTGGATGATGATCTGTACCGCCCTGGTATTTTTCATGCACTCCGGATTTGCCTTTTTGGAAATAGGCCTTACAAGACAGAAGAACACTATCAACATTCTCTTTAAAAACATCTTTATCATTACGGTTGGACTCCTCATGTACTACATAGGCGGGTTTAACCTGATGTACCCCGGATTCGCTGACGGATCTGCGGGGATCCTCGATTTTGCCGGGTTCGGCATCGCACCTCCTGAGAACGGGATGACCCCCGAATACGCAGACGGTGGCTATACCTGGTGGACCGATTTTCTCTTCCAGGGGATGTTCGCCGCCACGGCCGCTACTATCGTTTCAGGAGCTGTCGCAGAGCGG
>NZ_JBFGBM010000044.1:0-14971 GCF_041567615.1 Muriicola sp. | reverse complement strand
TTTCCCTTGCCACCGAGCCGCTCCTGTATCATGTCCTCCCGAGCGTTGTCTTCCCTCAGGAGTTGGTATACGGATTCGATGATTTGGTCCTGGGTTCCGCTTCTTCGCGATTCGAGAAAAAGTTTTTCCTCGATATTAGTTCTGGGTAATAGCATTCTTTTTCTTTTAGCAATTTGAGCAAAAATACATATTAAGTCAAATCAAAGCAACACTGTTGCCGAGCTCCAGAAATGTTAAAAAAATGTTAAATTCGATAAAGTCGGATTTATCATACCCCGTATCTCTCCTCAAAGATTGTATATTGTCCGACTTTTAATACCGTTCGTCGATTGTCCTTTTCCCCAATCGGATCTATCATGAAAATGAAACTTTGTTTACTTAGCGTAGCTTTTTGCCTGGTTTGCGGCACCGTCTGGTCCCAATCAGATGCTCAGCATTCGGAGTTTAAAAAGACGATCTTCACCACCACCGCCGAATCCGGAGATTACACCACCCTGACCACCGCGCTGAAGGCCACAGAGCTCGACATGTTGCTGGAGGCGGATGGATCCTTTACGATTTTTGCCCCTTCAGACCAGGCATTTCAAAAGATGTCTTCTCAAGAAATCGCCCACCTGATGAAGCCGGAGAACAAGCACAAACTGAGGGAAATGCTGACCTATTTCATGGTAGCCGGATCCCTATCGGCCTCCAAGATCCTCAACGCTTTGGTAAGAGGCAATGGAAAGGCTACGTTCACTACGGTGCAGGGAAAAAAGATAAAGGCGACCATCGATGGGGTGGATATCATACTCACGGACGGCCTCGGGAATAAAGCTAGAATTACCACCGCAGATTCCGACCAGTGCAATGGGATCATTCACACCATAGACAGTGTGATCCTGCCCACACCCCTTTAGAATTATCTCAACTCTGCGCCTACTTCTTTTTCAAAGACCGACTTGATTTTGTTCATGATCTTGTCTATCTGCTTGTCTGTGAGTGTTTTGGTATCATCCTGAAGCGTAAAACTAACAGCGTATGACTTTTTGCCCTTTGGAAGTTTACTTCCTGTGTACACATCAAAGAGGGAAAGCTGCTTCAACAATTTTTTCTCCGTCCTATACGCCAATTCCTCCAATTTGCTGAAAGGCACATCCTGATCCAATAGCAGGGCGAAGTCTCTCCTGACCGAAGGGAATTTTGGGATGGGTTTATACACGATCTCATTGCGCGCTACCAGGGCACACAGTACTTCCCAGTCGAAATCCGCATACAGCAGCTGCTGTTTGATATCGAGCCGTTTTTGGACAGCATTGCTTATCACCCCCAGGCTCACCAGGTCGGAATTACCCTTCGAAAAGGTAATCCCTTCGCTGAATTCGGGCCCCGTATTATGGTGGGTCTGGTAATCTTCAATACCCATTTTTAACAGGATTTGCTCCACCACAGCCCGCAGGTAAAAGAAGTCGGATGGCCTGGAAGGCAAGGTCCAGCTTTCCCGGGAACGGTCCCCGGTAACCAGGATGGAAAGGCGGCCTTTCTCCTTGTACCCATCCCCGGAAGGGTGATAGGTCTTTCCGAATTCAAAGATCTTGAGGTCCTGTCTTTTCCTGTTGATGTTATACGCTGCTGCTTCCAGTGATGAGAAGAGCATGGAAGATCTCATCGCTGAAAGTTCTGAACTCAAAGGATTTATGACCCTTACCTCATCCTGCTCCGATCCCTGGAGTAATTTGGCGTAGTCCGGGTTGGTGAGGCTGTTCGAGAGGATTTCGTGGAAGCCCTGTGCGGCCAGTAAATTCCCTACCTGGTTCTGGAGCATATGGTCTTCAAACCTGGAAGTAGTGGCTATGGAAGCGTGCAACTTGGGATCGAAATCGATATTGTTGTACCCATAAACCCTGAGGATCTCCTCAATCACATCGACTTCCCGCGTCACATCGATCCTGTAGAAGGGAATACTGAGGCCAAGACCGGTTTCAGTAACATTTTTCACCTTTATTTCGAGGGAGGTAAGGATAGACTTGATGACATCCCTGGGGATCTCCTGCCCGATGAGCTTATTGATCTTTTCGAAGGTGAGGAAGACCTGATGATCCTCTTTCTTTTTAGGATAGAGGTCGACCACATCGCAAGAGATTTCCCCCCCGGTGAGTTCGCAGATCAGCAAGGCGGCACGCTGCAGGGCGTATTCCACATTGTTGATATCGATCCCTCTCTCGAACCGGAAGGACGCATCTGTGCTCAAGCCGTGCCTTTTGGCCGTTTTTCTGATTGAAACAGGATCAAAGAAGGCGCTTTCCAGGAAGATAGCCTTGGTATTTTCAGTGACCCCTGTGTTGATGCCTCCAAAGACGCCCGCAATGCACATAGGCTTTTCAGCATCACAGATCATCAGGTCGTCCCGGTGCAGGATCCTTTGCTCCCCGTCGAGGGTCATGAAAGGTGTTCCGGCTTCCACCGTCTTTACAATGATCTCTTTCCCAAAGATCCTGTCTGCGTCAAAGGCATGAAGGGGTTGTCCGAGCTCGTGCAGCACGTAGTTCGTGGTGTCGACCACATTATTTATGGGTTTTAGTCCTATGGCCTTTAATCGGTTTTTCAACCAGTTAGGGGAAGGCTGAACGATCATGTTGCTGATCGTCACCCCGCAGTACCTGGGGGCGAGGTTGTGATCTTCAACCGATACGGAGATCTTTCGCGACCTGTTTGCCACGATAAAATTGCTCACGGAAGGGGTTAGCAATTCTTTTTGGATGCCTTTCTGACGCAAGCCCGCCTTCAGGTCCCTGGCCACGCCATAATGGCTCATGGCATCTGCCCGGTTTGGGGTGAGCCCAATTTCAAAGACATGGTCGCTTTCCACCTCAATGAGTTCCGATAAAGGGGTTCCGGGTTCAAGGGTACTCTCCAGCACCATGATCCCCTGGTGGTCATCGCCCAGCCCGAGTTCGTCCTCGGCACAGATCATCCCTTCACTTACCTCCCCGCGAATCTTCCCTTTCTTGATCTTGAGAGATTCACCGTCATTCATGTACAGGGTGGTGCCCACCGTAGCCACGGGAACTTTCTGGCCTTTGGCGACATTGGGTGCCCCGCAGACGATCTGCAAAGGCTCTTCATTCCCGATGTCCACTGTAGTGAGCGTTAGTTTATCGGCGTTGGGGTGTTTCTCGCAGGTAAGAACATGCCCTACCACTACGCCGAGCAGTCCGCCGCGAACCGATTCAAATTCGGAAATACCTTCCACCTCCAGTCCCAGGTCGGTCAGAAGTTCCGCCACCCTGGTGGGTTCCCAATCGATAGGGATGAACTGTTTTAGCCAGTTATATGAAATTTGCATGGACTCTCCTTAAGCGATCAAAGATAAAACAATGGTCCTTCACATTCAAAGGTCAAAACAGCCTTTCACTCAGAATTTTAAAATCTTTGTTTTCTCCTTAATTCCGATATTTGCACCTCAAATACATCCTATGAAGAAGATTTTCCAAATATCGATCATCCTGTCCCTTGTTTTATCCTGTGCGGAACAGAAAAGTACCGAGCTGAAATCGGGTATATGGAGAGGTGTCATGGCTGTTCAGGACGGACATCAATTGCCATTCAACTTTGAAGTCAGCAAAAGTGAGGCAGGATACCGTGTGCAGGTTTACAATGCCGAAGAAGTTCTGGGGATCGATGAGATCAGCACAAAAGGAGATTCCATAATCATGAGGATGCCGGTCTTTGACGGATATATCGCCGGCACCTTTTCTTTGGATTCCATGAATGGGGAGTTTATCAAGGACGATCTCGACAGGCGCGTACCTTTCCTGGCCGTGTCCGGAGATTCAGATCGTTTTAAAGGGAATAATCCACCCGGAGTAGAGGTAGGCGGCATATGGGAGACCTATTTCAGCAAAGGTTCTGAAGATGAGTACGAGGCCAAGGGGATATTTCAACAGGACGGGAGCAGGGCAACAGGCACGTTCCGGACCACTACGGGGGACTATCGCTATTTGGAAGGGGTAGTGGAAGGGGATTCCCTCAAGCTGTCGACCTTTGACGGGGCCCATGTTTTCCTGTTCCTTGCCAGGGTAACTGACAGCACCATGCAGGGTGTTTTCTATTCCGGGAATCATTTTCAGGAGCCTTTTGAAGGCCGCAGAAATGCAACCTATGAACTCCCTGATGAGGATTCCCTTACCTATCTCAAAGAAGGGTATGAGAAGGTCGACTTTTCCTTCCCGGATGAGAATGGAAATCTGATTTCACCGGACGACCCCGAATTCCGGGATAAGGTGGTCATTCTTCAGATCATGGGTACCTGGTGCCCTAATTGCCTGGATGAGACCCGGTTCCTGGTCGACTATCTCAAAGAAAAGGGACAGGAAGACCTCAAGGTTATTTCCCTGGCTTTCGAGTATGCCAGAACAGAGGAAGCAGCCTTCCGGGGGATCAGGAGATTAAAGGAGCGCCTCGGGGTCCCTTACCCCATACTCCTGGCTCAGTATGGATCGTCCAACAAACAAACGGCCAACGAAAAACTGCCGATGCTGAATCATATTCTTTCCTATCCTACGACCGTCTTTATCGACAAGGAGGGCAGAGTCAGGAAGATACACACGGGCTTCAACGGACCCGCCACGGGTGAGAAATACACGGAATTCAAGACCGAATTCCACGACTTCGTCCAGGGATTGCTCTCAGAATAAAAAAGGCCTTCCGATTTGCGAAAGGCCTCAGGTGGTGGTAAAACAAAATAATCAAATGATGGTTGATTTTCCCAACCAGATATTCTCTTTGTTCAGGATCAGATAATCGTCTGAATCCCGGATATTCCCGGAGATAAAATCCCCGATATGATTGGTCCCGTACTTGCTTGAGGTACTGAGGTCAGGGGAGACGATGCCCTTTTTGATGGACTTCAGCACGGCTATCACCACAGCCCGCGATTCCTCATCGAGCTTAAAATGGTCCAGCAGCATGGCCGCAGACAGAATGGATGCGACAGGGTTGGCCATATCCTTTCCCTTTGCCTGGGGATAGGATCCGTGAACGGGTTCAAACAAGGCGTGGTTTTCCCCTGTGGAGGCCGAAGGCAGGAGTCCGATAGATCCACCCACGGCACTGCCCTCATCCGAAAGGATGTCCCCGAACATGTTCTCTGTCAGGATGACGTCGAACTGGCTGGGCTTCAGGAGAAGTTGCATGGCGGCATTGTCGATAAACATAAAGTCCAGTGCCACTTCCGGATAACTCTCTCCGATCTTGGTGACTACGCGTCTCCACAGGCGACTGGATTCCAATACATTGGCCTTGTCTACAAGGGTCAGTTTCTTTCGTCTTGCCTTGGCCGCCTTAAAGGCCAGGTGGGCGATCCTGCTGATCTCCGCTTCGGTGTATGTACAACTGTCTGTAGCAGTAGTTCCATCTTCACTGAGGGATTTATCTCCAAAATAAATACCCCCGGTGAGCTCTCTGTAGATCACGAAATCCGTTCCTTCGATCACCTTTTTTTTAAGGGGTGATTTCTCCATAAGGTTCGGGAAGACCTTGATGGGCCTGATATTGCAGAAGAGGCCCAATTCTTTTCTCAGTCGTAAAAGTCCTTGCTCCGGTCTGACCTTCGCATCCGGATCGTTGTCGTATTTGGGATCTCCAATGGCGCCGAACAGGACCGCATCAGCCTTCTTGCAAACTTCCAGGGTAGCCTCGGGAAGCGGATCCCCGTACTTATCCATGGCCGCAGCGCCTACGAGGGCCTCTGTAAAGTGGAATTCATGACCGAACGTTTCCTCCACTGCCTGAAGGCATTTGACGGCCTGGGACGTTACCTCGGGTCCGATACCGTCACCTTTCAGCAAGGCGATATTGAGTTTCATGGCTAGGCGAGACTTTCGATATTGACATCTGCGGATTCCACGATTTGGTGGATATCCTCATCCAGGATCTCCTTCTTCCTGTCTGCGAAGAGAAGGAATTGTTCATAGACCACATCGAGCTGAACCTTGGTCAGTTCGTACCCTATCTTCTTAGCTCTGTAAGCGAGGGCAGCCCTTCCGCTTCTGGCGGTAAGGACGATGGAAGAATGGTCTACACCTACCTCTTGGGGATCTATGATCTCATAGGTCTCTCTTTTTTTGATCACCCCGTCCTGGTGGATCCCCGAACTGTGGGCAAAAGCATTGGATCCCACTATAGCCTTGTTGGGCTGTACGGGCATCCCCATTTTCTCGGATACCATCTGACTGGTACTGTACAAAAGTTTGCTGTTGATCCCGGTGTCGAGGTTGAGGTAGGGGTGTTGTCTCAGGATCATGACGACCTCTTCGAGGGAAGTGTTTCCGGCCCGTTCTCCGATACCGTTGATGGTGCACTCAATCTGCCTGGCACCGTTGATGACCCCTGAAATGGAATTGGCCGTAGCCAGGCCGAGATCGTTGTGGCAGTGGCAGGAGAGGATCGCCTTATCAATGCCCCTGACATTTTCCCGAAGGTATTTCATTTTAGCTCCGTACTCCTCGGGCAGGCAATATCCGGTAGTGTCCGGTATGTTCAATACCGTGGCTCCTGCCTTGATGACCTCCTCGCAGATCCTGGCCAGGAATTCGTTCTCTGTCCTTCCGGCATCCTCTGCGTAGAACTCTACGTCCTCCACGAAACTTTTGGCGTATTTCACCGCCTCGACGGCCCTTTCCAGGATCTTTTCCCTGGTGGAATTGAATTTGAATTTGATGTGGGAATCCGACGTGCCGATCCCTGTATGGATCCTCGGTCTTTTCGCCGATTGCAATGCTTCGGCAGCCACTTCAATATCCTTTTTCACCGATCGCGTCAGGCCGCATACCGTGGCATTCTTAACCACCCTGGCTATCTCTTTTACGGAAGTGAAATCTCCCGGACTCGAAATAGGGAATCCGGCTTCAATGACGTCCACACCCAGAGAATCCAATCTTTGGGCAATAACCAGCTTTTGCTTTGTATCCAATTTGCATCCCGGGACTTGCTCCCCGTCACGCAGAGTGGTATCAAAAATGTATACTCTATCTTTGCTCATTAGAATTACTTAATTTTACTCACCATAACGAATGTATTACAACCTCGCAAAACCAATTCAGTGGTTGTGAGGCATTTACAACGTTAATATACTTTTTTAGGTAATTAAATGGCTGAATATCAGCGCTATAAGCATATCATTTTACGATGACAAATGTCAATAAGGATGCGTTGTTTGTCCTGGTCAAATCCCTTTCTAAGTCTGAAAAGAGGCAATTCAAGCTCTACGTGGGAAGGCTGGGGGTAAATACCGATGCCAAATTTCTGGCCCTGTTTAACCTTATGGACAAGATGAAAGCTTATGACGAGAAGACCATTCTCGCCAGTGGCATTGTCAAAAAAGCCCAGCTCAGTAACCTGAAGGCCCACCTCTACAAACAGATACTGGTCAGTCTCCGGCTCAATCCGGTTAACCAGAATATCCGGGTACAGCTGAGGGAACAACTCGATTTTGCCACTATCCTCTACCAGAAAGGGCTTTACAAGCAAAGCCTCAAGATTCTGGATAAGGTGAAATGGACGGCCATAGACAATGAAGAGAAGAACATCGCCTACGAGATCGTAGAACTCGAGAAGATCATCGAAACCCAGTATATCACGCGCAGCATCCCTGACAGGGCAGACGAACTGGCGGTGCAGGCCAAGACCTTGTCCGAACAGAATGTGATGACCAGTAAGCTGTCTAACCTTTCCCTCCAATTGTACAGCATGATGCTGAAGGTGGGCTATGTGAGAAATGAAGAGGATCTGGCCCGGGTGAAATCGTATTTTGATGCACACCTTCCCGTGTATGACCTGAATACCCTGGGGTTTAGGGAGAAACTCTGGCTGTACAAGGCACATTTATGGTACAGTTTTCTGACCCAGGACTTCCTCTCCTGTTACAAATACGCCAGCAAATGGGTGGATCTCTTTTATGAGCACGAGGAGATGATTAGCCTCAACCCCGTCTTTTTCCTGAAAGGGAATCACTATTTGCTGGAATCCCTGTTTTTTGTGAAGTACGCTTCCCAATTTGAGACGGTGCTGGAGAATCTCGAAAAAACGGTCGCAAGAACTGATTTTCCGTCCAATGACAATATCGCATCCCTGAGCTTTCTCTACATCAACGCCAACAAGCTGAACCTTCATTTCCTAAAGGGTACATTCGACAAAGGCCTGTACCTGGTGAGGATCATAGAGTACGGGATCAATAAACACAGGGACCGGATCGATGAACACCACATCATGGTCTTCTATTACAAGATCGCCTGCTTGTATTTTGGGGTAGGGGACAATAAGAATTGTATCGTTTACCTGAAGAAGATCATCAACAACCGCAACCTCAAGATGAGGGAAGACCTCATGTGCTTTGCCAGGGTCCTGAGCCTGGTAGCCCATTACGAAGCCGGGATGGACTACCACCTGGAGGTGCAGTTGAAGAGCACGTACAAATTCCTCCTGAAAATGAATGACCTGCACGAGGTGCAGAAGGAAATGATCAAATTTTTAAGGAATCTCGGTAATATTTATCCCGGAGACCTCAGGGCTGAGTTCCAGAAGCTTTACGACCGCCTCAAACCGTTAGAGGACCATCCATACGAAAAGCGGGCCTTTCTGTATCTCGACATCCTTTCCTGGTTGGAGAGCCACCTGGAAAACAAACCCGTGGCCCAGGTCATCAGGGAAAAGGCACAATCGGTACTCAGGTAAGCAAAAGCCTACAGGCAGGCATTCCAAATGGGATCTTCTGGCGGGTCGGCCTCCAATTCAATCCATTCCTTTTTTACGGGATGTTCAAATCCCACGCTCCTGGCGTGAAGGTGAATCCCGCCGTCGGGATTGCTTCGGGGAAATCCGTATTTCAGATCCCCCTTGATAGGACAGCCGATCCCGGACAGTTGGGCCCTGATCTGATGATGTCTGCCGGTCATGAGTTCGATTTCCAGCAGGGTGTAGCGATCGAGCTTACACAGCACCCTATAGCTGAGTTCCGCCCTTTTGCTGCCGGGAATTTCTGAGGCATGGGCATATGACTTATTTTGTTTTGGGTTGCGTTTAAGCCAGTGAACCAGGACGCCCTGTTCCCTTTCGGGGCTATTCCCGACGATCGCCCAGTAGATCTTCTGGGTCTCCTTTTCGGCAAACAACTTATTCATGCGGGTCAGGGCTTTTGAAGTGCGGGCGAAGACCACTACGCCCGTGGTCGGCCTGTCCAGCCTGTGGGTTACCCCCAGGAAGACCGCGCCCGGTTTGTTGTATTTCTCCTTGATATACTGTTTGATGTGTTCGCCGAGCGGGGTATCACCCGTCCTGTCTCCCTGGACGATATCGCCCACTCTTTTGTTCACCGCGATGAGGTGGTTGTCTTCATAGATAACCTGGAGGTTTCCGGGGTTGGAGGTAATCTTGTTCTGGGACAAGGAGTACAGGATTAGGGTTAGACTTTGCACTGGTTCCCGATCGGAACCGGTTTAATTCTGTTCCTCTTTGCTGGGGAAGTCGAGCGATTTCACGTCACTGACATATCTGGAGATCGCATCGCTCATTTCTTCATACAGATTCATATACCTCCTGAGGAACCTGGGATTGAATTCGTGGGTCATACCCAGCAGGTCATGGATCACGAGGACCTGGCCGTCTGCATATCGGCCTCCGCCAATCCCTATAGTGGGAATGGAGATACTTTCAGACACTTTTTTGGTGAGGGCAGCGGGTATTTTTTCTAGTACGATGGAAAAACATCCGATCTTTTCTAGCATTTTGGCGTCTTCCAGGAGTTTTTCTGCCTCCTCTTCCTCCTTGGCCCTCACGGTATAGGTACCGAATTTGTAGATCGACTGGGGAGTGAGACCCAGGTGTCCCATGACCGGGATTCCCGCATTGAGGATCCGCTTTACAGATTCTTTGATCTCTACCCCTCCTTCGAGTTTTACGGCGTGGGCACCGCTTTCCTTCATGATCCGGATGGCCGATCTCAGGGCTTCCTTGGGATCGCTCTGGTAGCTGCCAAAAGGAAGGTCTACCACCACCAGGGCCCTGTTCACAGCCCTGATCACCGAAGAGGCATGGTAGATCATTTGGTCGAGGGTGATGGGAAGTGTCGTCTCATGCCCTGCCATCACATTGCTGGCAGAGTCGCCTACCAGGATGACATCCACCTTGGCGGCATCCACGATCTTTGCCATGGAGTAGTCATAGGCCGTGAGCATGGAGATCTTTTCGCCTTGCTGCTTCATGTCTACGAGTGACTTTACCGTCACCCGCTTGTACTCTTTCTTACTGACCGACATAATAGTTTATTTGCCGGATAAATGTAAGGAGAAAAGATCAATTCGGGATTAATGTGTACATTCCACTCGAGCAGACATAAAAAGTATCCGCAATGAAAAAGTATTTGGCTGTCGTATTCTTACTGACCCTATGGTCCGGTTGGGGACAGATACATCCGAAAGATTCAGTAGAAAAAGCCATCGCCGGTTTTTTTGAGGCCTTTCACGCCCAGGATTCTATGAGACTCAGGCAGATGGTCTCCCCGGCCATGCGGATGCAGACCGTAGGCAGGTCATCCACCGGGACAGACAGCGTGATCACCATACCTTTTGGAAACTTTTTAAGGTCGATCACCAGCATTCCGGATTCTGTCCGATTTGAAGAGCGGCTGCTCTCGATCGCTGTAGAAGTTGACGGGAACCTCGCTCAGGCCTGGACACCCTATGAATTCTGGGTGAACGGAGAACTCAGTCACTGTGGGGCCAATGCCTTCCAATTGTTTTACGAGGGAGCATCCTGGAAGATCCTTCAGATCATCGATACGCGCAGAAGAGAGGGCTGTTCGGAATAAACTTCACCTCATACCAGGGAAAAACTACTCAAAAATAATGTCCAAACCCTTGATTACCAGGTACTCGCCGGGGTATCGTCATGAGGTGTGTGACAACCTGTCAGTTTTATGGGGTTGGCACTATGTTTGACACCTATACAACCGAAAACTTTTGAATCCATAAATAAAAATTAAGATACGATGAGCAAAATTATTGGGATAGATTTGGGTACGACCAACTCCTGCGTTTCCGTAATGGAAGGGAATGAGCCGGTTGTGATCCCGAACGCGGAAGGAAAGCGGACTACACCCTCCGTAATCGCCTTTGTGGAAGGTGGGGAGATCAAGGTTGGGGACCCTGCCAAAAGACAGGCGGTTACCAATCCTAACAAGACCATTTACTCCATCAAGAGGTTTATGGGGAATAAATATTCTGAATCCAAAAAAGAAGCAGAAAGGGTTCCTTATAAGGTTCAAAAAGGAGATAACGATACCCCGAGGGTCGACATTGACGGACGTTTGTACACCCCTCAGGAATTGTCAGCCATGATCCTCCAGAAAATGAAAAAAACGGCCGAGGATTACCTCGGTCAGACCGTAAGCAGGGCTGTGATCACGGTCCCTGCCTATTTTAACGATGCCCAGAGGCAGGCTACAAAGGAGGCCGGTGAGATCGCCGGACTGAAGGTAGAAAGGATCATCAACGAACCTACTGCTGCATCCCTCGCCTATGGACTGGACAAAAAAGACAAGGACCAGAAGATCGTGGTATTCGACTTCGGAGGTGGAACGCATGACGTATCCATCCTGGAACTTGGGGACGGTGTTTTTGAAGTGCTCTCCACAGACGGGGACACCCACCTGGGAGGAGATGACGTCGACCAGAAGATCATTGACTGGCTGGCTGAGGAATTTAAAAAGGAAGAGGACATCGACCTGAGAAAAGACCCTATGGCGCTGCAGCGACTCAGGGAAGCTGCTGAGAAGGCCAAGATCGAATTGTCTAGCTCCACCCAGACCGAGATCAATCTGCCCTATGTGACCGCGACAGCCACCGGGCCGAAACACCTCGTCAGGACCCTGGCCAGGGCGAAATTCGAACAGTTGATCGCCGATCTTGTAAAAAGGACCATCGAGCCTTGTGAAGCTGCCTTGAAATCAGCAGGTCTTTCCAAGAGCGATATAGATGAGATCATTCTGGTGGGAGGATCCACAAGGATCCCTGCCGTTCAGGAAGCCGTGGAAAAATTCTTCGGGAAAAAGCCATCCAAGGGCGTAAACCCCGATGAGGTGGTTGCCATTGGGGCGGCTATCCAGGGTGGTGTGCTGACCGGGGATGTGAAAGACGTTCTCCTACTCGACGTAACTCCCCTCTCTCTGGGAATTGAGACCATGGGCGGGGTGATGACTAAGCTGATCGAAGCGAATACGACCATTCCTACCAAGAAGTCACAGATCTTCTCAACAGCCGCAGATAATCAGCCCTCTGTGGAGATCCACGTACTCCAGGGGGAAAGGCCGATGGCAGCTGACAACAAGACCATAGGACGTTTCCACTTGGATGGTATTCCACCAGCGCCAAGGGGCACGCCTCAGATCGAAGTGACCTTTGATATAGACGCAAACGGTATCATCAAGGTGTCTGCCACGGATAAGGCAACCAACAAGTCACAGGACATCAGGATCGAAGCGTCATCCGGACTTACAGAAGAAGAGATCGAAAAGATGAAAGCAGAGGCTGAGGCTAACGCAGAAGCTGATAAAAAGGCCAAAGAAAAGGCCGACAAACTCAATGAGGCCGATGCGATGATCTTCCAGACCGAAAAACAGCTCAGTGAATTTGGGGACAAGTTGTCTGATGACAAGAAAAAACCCATTGAAACCGCCCTGGAGGAACTCAAAAAAGCCTACGAGACCAAGGATGTAGAGCAGGTGACCCCGGCTTTGGAAAAGATCAACGAAGCCTGGAAAGTAGCTTCCGAGGAGATGTATAAAGCCCAGGCAGCTGCAGAGCAGGGCGGAGCATCCGCTAATGGCGATCAGGCTTCAGCCGATGGCGCCAAGGAAGGTGACAACGTTGAAGACGTAGATTTTGAAGAGGTGAAGTAAACCTCAACAAGCAATAACAAGGAGAGGCAGCTAAGGCTGCCTCTTTTTTTTTTCGGCATGTATTTTGTTTTTACATCTGGAAAGAAGGTGTAATTTTGATCTGATGATAAATCTCTACTGCGTTAAGTCACTGCTTTCCAGAATTCCGCTGCTCCTCCTGATGCTGACTTTCTACCCGGGTCGGGCCCAGGAACCCAAGGTATTTACTACGGAAGATTACGGCCTTTCTGGCAAGGTAAAACGCTGCCTGGTCATTACGGATTACGGGAAAGAGGCCTTCGATTTCAGGGAAGATGGCCTGCTGGAAAAGATCACCACGGTCTACAGCGAACAGGATTACGACATAACCTATTACCGGTACAAGAACGGAACGCTCACCGAAAAGCGCTTAGAGAATTACAGGGAGGACAAACTGGACAGACAGACATCCATCGCCCATCTCTTCAGAATTGACACCCTAAGAAATAAGATCATCCGGGAACAGATCTACTCCTACCAGAAAGAATTCCTGGACCAGTTCGAGTATGTCTATGACGCCCGGGGAAATCTCATTGGTATAACCCGTACCTCTAACGAAGGGATTGATCATACCCTGATATCCTATGACACCCTGAAGGGGGAGGTCACCAAGACCATAGAGGTGAACGGCCTTATCGAAAAGTCTGTGCGTTCCGCCGAGAAGAAGGAAAAGGACAGGACGTTAAAGGTGGAACTCGTCAAGGAATATCTGAAAGGAGATCCGTTCAGGGCCACGGAAACTTTCAGGGATACGATGGGCAGAAAGCTCAGGGAATTGGAATACGCTTACGACAGCGACAAAGAATCCTTTGTCAAAGCTGTTGAATGGGTATTTACCTATGACGACAACGGTTTCCTGAAGAGCAGGGTGCGAAAACAGGAGAAGCAGGAAAGCAAGCAGGAATACATTTATCAGTTTGATGCACACGATCCACCAAACTGGATAAAGGAGATCATAACTCCTCAAAATCAGTACACTACCAGGAGGATCACCTATTACGAAGAAAAGGCTTCCGGCAAAGGCGAAAATGGGGAGAAGGGGAGATAGATCTATCTCTTAGCACATTCCAGCAACGCGAACAGAGCTTTGTTGTGTAATGCCACCGCCTGAGACATATAGTAGGATTTAAGGGTAGATAGCTCCTCCTTTCGCAGCTCCTCATCCGATTTTACCTTTTGTTCCCTCACGATCTGTAATGCCCTCTGACATTCAAAGAGAGAAGCCATGTTCCTAATGGATTTCTCAAGGAGGATGAGTTCATCCTCAGCATTCTGTCGCAAGAGCAATTTGGCGGTCCATGCCTCGGCTTCTTTTGATTCCAGTGTAACGGAAGAGTCCTCCGTTTCAGGGACCAGACCCTCCGGATTATCCTGCTTGGGAGTTTCCTCTCCCTGGGCACACATATCCAGACTGTAGAGCACCTTTTGAGCATCCTCAATGGCTTTTTTGGTATAGTAACGCGCATCGTCCCACTTCTCCTGGCTGAGGGATGTATTGAGGTTTTCTATCCCGTCGAGTATGGGGTCAATGGCCCCCGGACATCCACAGGTCTCATTTTCGTCCCTGGTCTTTTCCAGGGCAGACAGGGCCCTTTCGGCATAGTACTGCTGGTGTTCAAAATTGTTGGCTTCCATGGACTTTTTAGCGTGGGAGAGCGTGTACCCGGCGGAGGCATAAGCGTTGGTACAATTGGCAAAAATGGAGGATGACCCCAGCATTACTGCCAGGAGGAAAAATATTTTTTTCATAGTGATCAAACCTGGGATGAGTCTTACGCTTAATAGTTCTTGGATAGTTTCAACGACGTGTGTCAGGGAATATTGCACCGGGAGGGACTTATTCGCTATATGGGAAAGGGCATGGGAGATGAATCGTAATTTGGAACCGTGACTAAAGGGTATTCCGTTTTGGTTTCCACTCTTCGGGAAGCAGACCATAACAGCAGGTATTGCGTTTGAAACCATCGGCGAGATAGACATCCCGACGAAGGACCCCTTCGAGCCTGGCCCCCAACTTTTCCA
>NZ_JBFGBM010000043.1:0-15335 GCF_041567615.1 Muriicola sp. | reverse complement strand
GGTTATGGCATCCATTTTTATTCCCCTCACCTTTATCGTGGGCATTTACGGGATGAATTTTGACAACATGCCCGAGCTTCACTGGGAAAACGGGTATTATATGGTCTGGGGCCTTATGATCACAGTCCTAATCGTGATGCTGATCTACTTCAAAAAAAGAAAATGGATTTAAGGCGGCTCCTTTTTTCGCCTCTTTAATCTTTTGATAATTTTTGTACTTTGAGAGCAAACTCAGCATATGCCGGTTTGGGTCCAGATACTGCTTATTCTGGGGGTCATCTACCTCCTTATCAGCGTGCTTATCTTTTTCTTGCAGGACTACCTCATGTTCAAGCCCGAGAAATTGCCGTCCGACTTCCAGTTTTATTATGAGAATCAGGAAACCGAAGAATACAATGTAGAGACCCGGGATGGGGCTGTGATCAATGGCTTGCGTTTTAAAGCCAGGGAACCGAAGGGGGTCGTTTTCTACCTCAAAGGAAATTCGAAGAGCATTAAGGGGTGGGGGAAATTTGCAGTCGACTTTACCCGCCACGGGTATGATGTCCTGATGGTAGATTACCGCGGCTTTGGGAAAAGCACAGGTCGGCGCACGCAAAAGGCAATCAAAAGAGATATGCAGGTGGTCTATGAAAAGATTCGCGAGAAGGTGGATGAGAAGTACATCATTCTTTACGGCAGGTCCCTCGGTTCTGGTTTTGCTGCCAAGCTGGCCTCCATGAACAATCCCCGCATGCTGATCCTCGATGCACCCTACTACAGCCTCAGCCATGTGGCCAAAAAATACATCCCTTTTATGCCCCTGTCCCTGCTCATCAAGTTTCCCATGCCCACGTACAAGTGGCTCAGGTACGTGCAATGCCCCATACATATCATCCACGGTACCGATGACCACCTGATCCCGTATAAATCGAGCCTGAAACTCTCAAAGATAAAACCAAAACAGACCACCCTCTATACCGTTATTGGCGGAGGGCATAAAAACCTAAATACCTTCGAATCCTACCACAAGATGTTGCACGACATCATTACCTCTAAACCGGTAAAGATAAACCTCGAAGGATCGAGCATTTCAGTCCAACACGATAAACCCAAACCTTATGCGTAGCCTGAAAAAGGCTTTAATAGCCCTGATTTCAGGTGTATTTTTCCTTTTAAGTATGCTGTACTTCCTTCAAGAGAAACTCATCTTCCTCCCCGAGAAACTGTCGACGAACTACACCTATTCCTTTCGTGAACCTTTTGAGGAATTCTACCTCGAAAGACCCGATGGAGCCAGGCTCAATGCCTTGCATTTCAAACGGGAGGATCCCAGAGGTGTCATCCTTTATTTTCACGGCAATGCCGGAAACCTTTCACGGTGGGGCGAAATAGTCCAGGACCTGGTTCGATTGAATTACGACCTGGTGGTCATGGATTACCGCACGTATGGGAAAAGCAAAGGAAAACTGAGCGAAAAGGCACTTCTGGAGGATGCACGGGCCTTCTACGAATACCTGGAACGCCAATACCCCAGGGAAGAGATCATCCTTTACGGTCGTTCCCTGGGCTCGGCCATGGCCTCCTATGTAGCCTCTGCCCATCAGGTTTCCCTGCTGATCCTTGAAACACCCTTTTACAGCCTGCTGGATGTCGCCAGGGATCGGTTCCCTGTCCTGCCTGTGGAGTCTTTTTTAAAATATCCCATGAGGAATTACGAATTCCTGCGTTCTGCAGAGTCGCCCATCGTGATCCTCCACGGAAACAGGGATGAAGTGGTTCCCATAAGGTCGGCCTATAAGCTCAGGGAAAGCCTGGAAGGGAAACCCGTACAATTCATAGAGATCGAAGGAGGACAACACAACAACCTCAGCTCCTTTAATAAATACCATAAAGCGCTCGAGAGCATTTTGCAGCCCTCCTCACAAAAGGATCCGTAAGAGGGATTTCTTTTATGAATTACCCAAGGACGTTAACATTTGAACTGCGCCTTAACACTTCTTTATACTAATAAGTCTAAAATCCTGTTAATCCCTGTTAAATGACTTGACTAAGGACTTATATATCTTATATTCAAGTAGTTGGTTTTTATAAACACATAATTTCTTTAAGGGCAGTCGCCCGGATTCGGCCTTTCCTAACAGGCCGAAAAAAGTTCCAACACCACTTTTTTATTAACGTTTAAAATCCACTTGAATGAACTATTTGAATATCAAAGAAGAACAATTATTGCCTGTAGTGATCGAATTGAATACGCTGCTGGCAGAATATCACCTTTACTATCAAAAACTCCGAAATTTCCATTGGAACATCCTCGGACAGAATTTTTTCGACCTGCATGAGCAATTTGAGACCATGTATATGGACGCAAGGGAAAAGATCGATGAGATCGCAGAACGAATCCTCACCCTTCGCTATCACCCCATGAGCAATCTCAGTGCTTATTTGAAGACCGGTACGATTGAAGAAAGTACGGGAAAAAAGACAGATCGAGAGATGATCGCTGAGATCCTGAAAGCTCACAGTATTCTCCTGAAACAGATGAGCACCGTCATCAACAAGGCGGATGAAGTAGGGGATGAAGGAACCATTGACCTTATTGGCGCCTATATCAGGGAGCTCGAAAAGACCAGCTGGATGCTGAACGCTTGGAATATCGGGAAGAACGATGAATTGAAAACGGCCACCATCATCTAAGGGGATTGCGGCAATTCAATCATTGTTTAACATTAAATCCGATTTCATGAAAGAAGAATTATCATCATCCTTAGACATATTACTGAATAAGCTTTCCGACTGGGGTACAACCCTGGTAGAGAATTTACCAAACATGCTGCTGGCCCTTGGGGTCCTGTTGATCTCCTATTTTTTGGCGAGATATATAAGCAAAGGCGTCAAAAATATCGTTCAGTCACGTGTCCCTCAAAAATCCATCACCAACCTGATCTCCAACCTGACCACTGTGATCGTTGTACTCATTGGCCTGTTCCTAGCCCTGAGCATACTCGATTTGAATGACGCCCTCATGTCATTGCTCACAGGTGCCGGGGTAGCCGGACTCGTTGTGGGTCTTGCCCTGCAGGGAGCCTTATCTAATACAATATCCGGCGTGGTCCTGTCCTTCCGCAAGAACATAAGGATAGGCGATTGGATCGAGACCAACGGTTTTGCGGGAGAAGTCGTCAAGATCAATCTCAATAATTTTATAATCAAAGAGGCGGATAACAACAAGGTCATCATCCCCAACAGGACCATCCTGGAGAACCCGTTGAAGAATTTCACATTGACCAACAGGATGCGCGTGGTACTCGGGTGCGGAGTTGGCTATGAATCAGACCTCGACAGAGTGGAAACCCTTACGAAAAACACAGTGAAAGAGTGTATTGAGCAGGTAGAATCCGCCGAGGATGTCGAATTCTATTTTGAAGAATTCGGTGCGAGTTCCATCAACTTCATCATCAGGTTTTATATCACCAGCGAGAGTGCCATCGAAAAACTCCGAGCCAAGAATACGGTTATAAAGGCCCTGAAAAAAGCATTCGACAAGGAAGGTATCAATATTCCTTTCCCTATTCGGACCCTGGAATTCAATTCCGGCCTGGACCTGAACGCCAAAAAGGTAGCCGAGGCATTTTCAACTAACTGATACAAGCAGGGACTTTAATCCCTCGGAATTAAAAGTGCGCCCACGGGTGCACTTTTTTGTTTATTGTTCGAAAAGATCTGAAGAGAGATAGCGGTCTCCCCGGTCACAGATAATGGAGACGATCACTCCTTCATCCAATTCCCGGGCCAGCCTCAGGGCAGCAGTCGTGGCCCCTCCGCTGCTCATTCCTGCGAAGATCCCTTCTGCCTGGGCCAGGCGACGGGTCATCTCCCTGGCTTCCGTTTCACTGACCTCCATGATCCGGTCTACCCTGGAGGGATCGAAGATCTTCGGCAGGTATTCCTCAGGCCATTTGCGGATGCCAGGAATACTGGAATTGTCAGTAGGCTGCACCCCGACGATCTGAACGGAGTTTTTCTTCTCCTTGAGGAATGCCGAGGTGCCCATAATAGTGCCCGTTGTTCCCATAGAGGATACGAAATGGGTGACCTCACCCCGGGTGTCCCGCCAGATCTCGGGTCCGGTTGTCTTGTAATGGGCCTTCCAGTTGTCCTGGTTCCCGAATTGGTTGACCATCAGGTACCCCTCCTTTTCCACCTTGGCTTCTGCGTAATCCCGGGCACCTTCTATCCCCCCTTCTGAGGGGGTAAGGGTGACCTTAGCCCCATAGGCTCTCATGGTCTGAACCCTCTCCTTCGTGGCATTCTCCGGCATGACGAGCTCGATGTTAAGCCCGTAGATCCCTGCGATCATGGCCAGAGCGATGCCCGTATTGCCGCTGGTGGCTTCAATAAGGCGGGACTCTTTTGAAATATCCCCTCTCTCCAGTCCGGAGGCGATCATGTTAAACGCAGCCCGGTCTTTGACGCTTCCTCCCGGGTTCTGACCTTCCAGTTTGAAGTACAGCCTGACCTTAGGATTGTCATTCAGGGACTTTGAAAGCACCAGGGGTGTATTCCCGATCAGATCGGTGAGTCTATTTGTCATTTTGATGTGTTCTGATTTCGATTTCCGGATTGTGGTATACTTTTGAATTGGGGGGTACCGAACTGGTAAGCCAGGCGTTACCACCGATAATGGAATTGGCACCGATGACCGTTTCCCCACCCAGGATGGTCGCGTTGGCGTAAATGGTCACGTTGTTCTCTATGGTTGGATGCCTTTTGGTGTCGCTCAGGTTTTTGGCGACGTAGAGTGCTCCCAGGGTAACGCCCTGGTAGATTTTCACATGGTCGTGGATCACGGCGGTTTCACCAATGACCACCCCGGTGGCGTGGTCTATAAAAAACGACTTCCCGATGTGAGCACCGGGATTGATATCAACTCCCGTCTGCCGGTGGGCGTATTCGGTCATCAACCTGGGAACCAGGGGGAATTTCTTTTTGTACAATTCGTGAGCGAGGCGGTAGATCGCTATGGCATAAAACCCTGGATAGGCCAGGTAGACCTCTTCAATGGAGAGGGATGCCGGGTCGCAATCAGCAATCGCCCGTGCATCGAGGTTCAACTTTTCCAGAATGCCCGGTAACGTCTGCATGTAATCCTCCCATATTGAGGAACAGGCGCGCTCCGGATCCCAGCAGGCCAGGTCGGCCAGGAGGTCGAATTTTTCCTGAAGCCTGGGCAGGTTCTTTTCAATAGGGGTCTCTATGTCAAAAAGGGACAGGAACAACAGGTCAGTGAAGGCTTCTGTCTCTTTCTTAAGCCTGAACCTGAGGTTGGGCTGTTTCTTATTCTGCTTTATCTTATCTATGATCGTCCGGGTGTCCATAAGAGCGTATTACGAATTAAAATTAACCAATAATTAAAAAGCCCCTAAGGCAAAAAGGTTAACTTTATTACAATTCTTTAAAATACATCAATACCTATGGGTACAGAAAGGATCGGCATTGAGGCGCTGGATTTTCTCAAAAAGCTATCTGCCAATAACAACAGGGACTGGTTTGAAGCGCACAAAAGTGAATTCAAATCCCTGGAAAAGGAAGTCAAGTCGTTTTACACATCCCTGATGGAAGCGCTGAAAAAGCATGATGACATAGAAAAGATGAAGATGTTCAGGATCTACAGGGACGTCAGATTCTCCAAGGATAAGACCCCATATAAAACCCATTTTGCCGGATCCTTTTCACGGGCTGGAAAGGCTTTGAGAGGAGGGTATTATCTCAGGATAAAGCCCGGGGAAACCTTTGCTGCAGCCGGTTTCTGGGAACCCAACAAGGAAGACCTGTACAGGATCAGGAAGGAGCTGGAAATGGACGCCAGTGAATTCAGAAGTGTTATACAGGCCAGGGGATTTCGAAATACCTGGGGTGATCTGGTGGGGGAGGAATTGAAGACGGCTCCCAAGGGGTTTGATAAGGAGCATCCGGACATCGACCTGATCCGGAAAAAACAATTCATCTTCGTCAGGAACTTCACGGACAAAGAGGTGCTGTCACCGGGATTTTTGTCGGAAGTCGATCATTCATTCAGGAATATCAGACCTTATTTCGACCTGATGAGCGAGATCCTCACCACAGATCTGAACGGGGAATCCCTATTGCGGTAATTCGGCAAGATCGAACAGTTGTACCTGATCCTTAAGCCTTTCGATGACCATATTCATCATCCGTTTGTTCAGGGCTGAAGAGTTCTGGATATACAGTTCGTATTCCTCCACCGTGAACTGGCCGATGATCATGCCTTTCAGGGAGTTTCTGAACTTCATATCCTTTTGGATGGCATGTTCTATATACCCCAGTCTTTTGGGCAGATTGAGGCCGTAGAAAACATTCTTGTGCTTCTGTGCATAATTCCTGAAAGCTGCGATCAGCAGGGAGTTCTGGAATTTGATAACAGGCCTGAGGGTGGTGTTTTGGAAGCGTTCATCCCGACTCATTTCGTCATTGATCCGGGCATTTGGGAGTTCAGGGCGTAAACTCAGGAGGTCCGAAGATCTATCGTTCATCTCAGAAGTTTTAATAAAATTAGAAAATCAAAAAAGGGGCAGGAGACAGGCTCGAATTACTTGTTAACGGGGTTATGAACAAAGACCCCGCAAGGTTTAAAGCAATTCCCTGGCTATATCTTCCCAGGAATCCACCCTTTCAAAATGGTTGGTGTGAATGTTGTGGGGGGAGGTAAAGATCAATGGTCTGCCGACGAAATTTTCCAGGTTGTGACTGCGGTCGTCGATCAGGACATCCCCTCTGAGGATCTGTTTGTCTCCACAGAGGATTCGGTTCTTCCAGTGTATAAAGGGGAAATGCTCGTCCAACCACTGATGTTTTTCAAGGAGGGAATTCGGGAACTGCATGGCAGCCGAAGCCACATACACTGCGTATTTTTCGTTGAGTTCCCGGAGGACCTCTATACTGTTCTCAATAGGTTTAAGCCCTCTGAAGAACCCTTTCTGGTAATAGTGCTGCCAGATGCTGTCCTTCCTGGATATCGGTACCTTTTGCCATACCTCATGGCCCATGCATTCCTCCCGGGTGAGGTTCTCTCCGAATTCCCGGTTGTAGTATTCGATGTGGGCGGTATAGGTGTCCGCCATCACTTCATCCATATCCACGAAGAGGATCATAAATCGAGCTTTGATGCGAATTTCCTAAAATTAAAAGAAATAAGCCCCTCCCTTGAGATTAGTTTAACAATGCGAAAATCCCGGAGGCCTTAAAATAACAAAGATGCATCAGAGGGGCCTCCCTTTTACGTACTTGACAATTCTGTTCCCTTGTTTTACGAAGCCAGCCTATACAATCGATAATAGTAGTAATTTTAGGAAAAATCTACATATGCGATTTCACACCAGAAAGTGGGTCAAACCAGAAGACCTGAACGCCAACCAGACCCTGTTCGGAGGCAGGTTGCTCTCGTGGATAGACGAGGAAGCTGCCCTGTACAGCATTATCCAGCTCGAAAACAAAAAAGTGGTCACCAAATATATGTCGGAGATCAACTTTATGAGTACGGCCCACCAGGGCGACATCGTGGAGATCGGAATCCAAGTGGTCAAATTCGGGAAGTCTTCCCTGGTCCTGAAATGCGAAGCGCGGAATAAAATGAACCACGAGACCATCCTGACGGTAGACAACATCATCATGGTAAACCTCGATGAGAAGGGAAAGCCCCTGCCTCACGGTAAGACCAAGGTTGAATACGTAAAGGACCGCCTGGCGGAAGAGGAAGATTAGACTACTGCATTTGCTCAGCAATGGCCTGGACCTCGTCCAGTACCCTTAACAGGTTTTCCCCCCAAAGTTTGGCAATGTCTTCTTCCGAATACCCCCTGTTAACCAGTTCCAGGGTTACATTGAAGGTCTCCGAAGCATCAGACCAGCCATCGATGCCGCCACCTCCGTCAAAATCGGAGCTGATCCCAACGTGGTCGATCCCGATAAGGCCGACCATGTAGTCGATGTGATCCACAAAGTCCTTTACATCGACAGGCGCCGGGGCATCCGGTCTCGTCGAAGCGATTTCTTTCGCCAGTGAAATTATCCGGGGATAGTATTCCAGGTACTCTTCCCTTTGATCCGGAGGGAGGTTTCTGTACTCCCTTCTGTTGTACCAGGTGATCCCAAGGGAATCTGCCACCTGTTCATAGAGTTTTTCCATATAAGCCCGCCTGGCCTTGTCTTTCTCTGTGTTGAGATACGAGCTGAACGCCACAGTCTGTACCACCCCTCCGTTTTCCTTCATCCACATAAGCTGTTCGTCATCCAGGTTCCTGCTGTGATCACACAGGGCGCGAGCAGAGGAGTGGGATGCGATGATAGGGGCTTTGGTAAGGGCGATGATCTGTTCCATTGAACTCTTGGCAGGGTGAGATACATCGATCATAATTCCAAGCCTATTCATCTCATATACAGCTTTTTTGCCAAGTTCACTTAAACCGTTGTGTAACCAAATACTATCGGCTTCCCCTGTATTGGAATCCGCAAACTGGCTGTGTCCGTTATGGGAGAGGGAGACGTATCGTGCTCCGAGATCGTGGTATCTTTTGAAATTCCCCAGGTCTTCCCCCATGGGATAGGCATTTTCAACGCCTATCATGGCCACGAGTTTCCCCTCTGAATGTAACCTCCTTACATCATCCGAGTTCAGAGCCAGGCCAATCTGGTCCGGAGCGATCTCCTCGCAGAGCCGATGAATAGCATCGAATTTGGCCATGGCGTTCTCCTCTGCATTCGCGTAGGCGGTCGGGGTAAGAGAATCCTGCCCTGTGTAGACGATGAGCCAGGCGACATCGAGTCCGCCTTCTTTCATCTTAGGCAGATTCACTTGGGTCTCCAACCGCTGGGTGTAGTTTACGCTGTCAGTGAAATTGCGAACATTGATGTCGTCATGAGTGTCGATGGTGATCACGTTAGCGTGTATCCGTTCCGCTTTTTCACGTAGGGTATCAGGATTGTCCTTTTCGGCCTCCCCACAGGCGATCATCGATAAAAAGCAAAAAAACAGGGTGAAATACTTCATTGCATTCGAATTAGACCTACAAATAAAGCATTTTGACAACACATTCCACCCCGTAGGTAACATTTAATTGTCCTCCCAGCGGTAAATCGGGATTTTAGTAAAGTAATCTAAACCTTCAAAGACCCGATCTTGAATTCAAAAAACCTACTCACACAGATCTCCGACCTGGAACTCGCCCTGAACAATTTTTCTTTTGAGGAACTAAGTACTGAAGAAGCCGGCCGCTTAAAAAGATCCTTCGACCATTTCAAAAACGAACTGGAAACGAAGATCTGGGGACATGAACCGAATCCGCCCGAATCGGAGGAAGTATCTTCCAAAAACAGTGAATCACATCTGATCGCCAAGGTAAGCCACGAAGTGCGGACCCCCCTGAACGGGATCATGGGGTTTGCGGATCTCCTGAAGGAAGGCGACCTGAATCCAGCTCAGGAAGAACAGGTCAATGCGATCATGTCGGCATCCCGATCCCTGCTGGAAATCATCAACGAACTCCTGGAATATTCCAAGCTCGAAGCGGGATCCGAGGAATTCAAAGTGGTCTCCTTCAACTTTCACAACCTCATCACAGAAGTCGCCTACCTCTGTGAAACACTGATCGTCGACAAAAAAATAACCCTGGAGGTTAAGACAGACCCCAATATCCCGAATTTCCTGTTGGGGGATCCCTCCAAGCTCACCCAGGTGTTACTCAATCTCCTGGGCAATGCGATCAAGTTCTCCGACAAAGGCAAGGTGGTGCTGGAATCGAACCTCAAGAAGATCGAAAAAGGTCAGGCATACCTCCAATTTGGGATCATAGACACCGGTATTGGGATTCCCGGGGAGGATCTGGATCATATCTTCGATGCCTTCAGGCAGGCCGGGCAGCACACTTTCTCCAAATACGGGGGTGCCGGACTTGGCTTGAGTATCGTCAAGCAGATCGTAGACAGACTGGGTGGTACCATTTCGGTCCAGAGCAAGGTGAACGAAGGAACAAAATTCGACATGACCCTGGCATTTGAAGTGGGGAAGGAGGAGAAGTTCAAAGAGACAGAGGCAGAAAAAACACCCACAAAGGACATCCGTAACCTGAATGTGCTGGTCTTCGAAGACAATCCTCTCAACCAGTGGCTGATCAGGAAACGACTCAGGAACTGGGGCTGTACCCACTTTGTCACCGAACATGCGGTGGAAGGGTTAAAAATACTGGAACAAGAAAACATTCACGTGGTCTTTATGGATCTGCATATGCCTGTGGTAGACGGTTACGAGATCACCCGTAGGATAAGGGCCTCTGAGGATCCAAGGATCTCCAGCGTACCGGTCATCGCCCTGACCGCAGATTTTTCTGTGCACGACAGGGAGAAGGCTGAGGCAGGCGGGATCGACGATTTTATTTTAAAACCCTTCACTCCCGAAGAATTACTGGACAAACTTATGGAATACGGTTTCCCGGAGTCAGCTAAGCCATCTTCCATGGCGAATACCCCATCAGTTGAAAACAGTATCCATACACGGGAAAACAGTTTTCGGATTGACCTCTCAGGTATGCTGGAAGACTGTATGGGGGAGGTAGACATGCTCGAAGAATTGATCACCCTGTTCAAGGGCAACGTCCTGGAATTTATAGGCCGTGCAAAAATGCACCTGAAGAATCGAGATGAGGAACAATTGCGTTTCGCAGCCCATAAAATGAAATCAGGACTGGCCATGGTGCAGGCTGATAACCTGCTGATCCTGCTAAAACAAATCCAGGACCACTGCATAAATGACCCTGATTTCGATCGGATGCAGTACTTGTATGACCGCTTCGTAAAGGAATACCCTATGGTGGAATTCGCTATAGACAGTGAATTGACACGCCTTAAAAGAGAAAACTCCTGACATCATGAAAAAGATCCTGCTCGCCGACGACGACGAATTGCTGGCTTCCCTTTTAAACTACCGCCTGGACAAGGCCGGATACAAGGTTCACTGGTCCTGTGACGGAAGGGAAGTAAAACAGGAATTGGAAAAGGAGATACCGGATATCATAGTCAGCGACATCATGATGCCCTATTTCTCAGGGCTCGAACTGGTCGATTATGTGAGAAACACCCTGAATTCCAAGGTGCCGATCATCATTATCTCCTCGGCCGGAAATGAGGAGAATGTGCTCTCTGCCTTTGAACTGGGGGCCAATGATTTTATTTCAAAACCCGTGAGTCCGGCCGAACTACTGGTCAGGGTTACACGGGAACTCAACAAAGCCTGATATTCATTAGAACAAAGATTACATATCAGTTTTCCATGCTGCTGAGCATCCCAGAGATCCATACGGATCTTTTGTGGGATTTAAGCGTCTTGTTCGGAAGCCTGTGTATTCTTTATTTCAGTTTTATATTCTTCTTCAGGAACAGGCTTTCGGCCAAATCCCGAAACATTGCTAAAAGGAGGAAGGAACTCACCCCCATCATCAGTAATTTTCTCTTTTATGGGGAAGATGCCAGCAAGGAGGAGAAATACGAGTATATCGGACTCAAGGTCGAGATGCGTGAATTTCTCAAAGATTCCATAAACAGGAGTATCCTAAAGGATATTCTGCTGGACCTGCAGCGTGATCTCACCGGAGATTCCCGAAACCGACTCCTCACCCTGTACAAGGATTTCGACCTGCACCTCGATGCCTTGGCCAAATTGAAAAGCTGGAGGTGGGAGGTGGCGACCAAGGGTATCGTGGAGCTTACCCAAATGCAGGTTGTTGAGGCATACACAGCTATCCGAAAGTTTATCAACCACAGGAAAAATGTCATCAGGAGGCATGCCCAGATCGCGATGGTTTCCCTTAAGCACGAAGGAATCGGGCATTTTCTGGATTCCAACCGTTATCCGATTTCCGAATGGCAGCAGATCAAGATCCTGGAGATACTGCGGGAAAAAGAGGACTTTATCCCGCCTAATTTCGGAGTCTGGCTCATGTCGGCCAACAAGGATGTCGTACTGTTTGCGCTCCGACTGATCCGGTACTACAACCAGACTGATGCCAATGCTTCCGTTACGGAATTGCTGAAACACAAGGATGAAGAGGTCAAACAGGCGGCGATAGACTGTATCAAGGAATTCGGGATCACCGAGGCCATCCCAACACTCATGGCCGCTTTTTACCGGGCTAAAAGGGATACCAGAATTCTCATCCTGGACGCCATAGGCACCATAGGGAAGGAGGAGCACATACCCTTCCTCAGGGAGGTCCACGAAAAAGTGTCCAACTTCAATGTCAGGAGTAAGGCCCTGGGCGCCATCAATACCATTGCCCCAGGGACCATTCTTCCTTTCAAAGATCTGGATCCCCTTATCGATCCGGATACGCAGCCCAAAGTGGAAGAGGAAGCAATTGACGAATCTGCGGGTATCGAGAATACATTAACCGAAGGTAAAACCGAAAAGAGTCCTGTTGCTCCGGAAGCGGACGAGCAAAAGGTTACCCCAACTAATGAGACCGCTGAAGAAGAAATTGAAGTGACCGGGGAACACAGTGAACTATTTTATGAGGACCTGGAGATCTTCGACCATTGTTTTATGGAGGAACTCAACGAGATCCTCAATGGCAGGAGGCAGGATGAAGAGGAGCATTCCGGATACCTGCCACTTGATTTTTTACCCCTTGTTACCGAAAAACCAACTGAGATGGATAAGAAAAGACCCAAGAAAAAAACAAGGAAGCGGCTATGGCAGCTCCGTGTTAATTACGAGGAAGTACACCCAGATGCCGAGTTCAGAGAGGAACTGGAAGATATCCTGAGCAGGGTGGAAGTACAAAATCCTGAAGGAGATACGGAAGTGGAATATTTGAATTTCAATTTTCTTCCGTTTGTGGTCGGCAATGAGCCTGAGGTGGACGATTCTGAGCTACCTCAAGCAGTGGAGGAGGAATCCGAGGAGAAAGAAATAGCACCGTCCCATGCTGCCGTTACGCCTTGTGAAGAGGAGGAGGAAACTGATACGGTTGAAGCCGAAAATACGTGCGCCCTGGTCGATTGGGAAGCACTGCAAAATGGGGAAACGGAGGTTCAAATTGCTGATGATAAAAAATCAATAAGGACAGAAGACGACTCAAAAGTGGAGGAAGAACCTGGGTACAGCATTTTTAAAGAATTGTTCAGCAAGTGCGATGAGGACTCCAAATTGATCCTCCTGAATGAGATCCCCGAACTGGGCGATCACCGGGAACTCTTATTTCTCGATACCCTGAAGAAAGATCCCAGTTCCCGTATCCGAAAAATGGCTGAAGAGGTCAGGAACAAGCTTCAGAAAAGATTGCAAGCCGAAGCCGGTAAGATGCAGGAAAAGGAAAGTCTCATCAAATGGTCAGAGGTTTCTCAACCCGGCGATATGCTGAATTTTGATCTGGAAGAATTGAAAAAACAAGGGTAGTAATTATGGACAATGGCGTATTCAATGTAATCCTGGAGTACCTGAACATCGTCTTTCTGGTGTTCTCGGGTATGCTGTTTACGCTCTATGTTCTGATGGCCTATTTCGCCACGCGAAACTCTATCCACTACAAGAATAAGAACAGTTTTGGGAATATCACCAAGACCCTGGGTTCTCCGCTGGCACCGGGCATCACCATCATAGCTCCCGCTTACAATGAAGGCCTTACCATCGTGGAGAATGTCAGATCCCTGCTCTCCCTTCAGTACGTGAACTATGAGGTGATGGTGGTCAACGACGGGAGCAAGGACGATACCCTCCAGAAACTCATCGACGCCTATCATCTGGAAAAGATCGACAGGGAAATCGATCCCCATATCAAATCCAAACCCATCCGTGGGATCTATAAATCAACCCAGAGGTCATTTGCCAAACTCACCGTGGTTGACAAGGCCAATGGAGGCAAATCCGATGCCCTCAATGCAGGGATCTTTCTCTCAGAGAACAAATACGTGGGCTGTATCGATGTGGATTGCCTGATCGTGCCCGAAGCCCTGTTGCACGTGGTCAAATCCTTCTATCAGCATTCTCAGAAAAGGGTCATCGCCGTGGGAGGGGTGATCCGGGTAGCGAATTCCTGTAAGATCTCAGGGGGTACCCTGGAGGAAATCAGGTTGCCAAAGAACTGGCTCGCAAGATTTCAACTCCTGGAATACACCAGGTCCTTTCTGTTGGGAAGGATGGCTTGGGGAAGGTTAGACAGCCTGCTGATCATCTCAGGGGCCTTTGGATTTTTCGACAGGGAGATCGCTCTGGCTGTTGGAGGATACGACACCCATACGGTAGGGGAGGATATGGAGATCATTTTCAGGATGAGACGCTATATGCACGACAGAAAGGAACCCTATCACGTAGCCTATATTCCGGATCCCTTGTGCTGGACAGAGGTTCCCGAAAGCAGAAAGATCTTTATCAATCAGCGCGATCGCTGGGCTAGAGGCAACCTGGAAACCCTCAGTACTCATAAGGACATGTTCTTTAACCCCAGGTACGGACGTCTGGGATTGTTGAGCTATCCCTACTGGTTCTTTTATGAGTGGCTGGCGCCCTTGCTGGAATTCATCGGATGTCTGGCCGTGATCGTATTCCTGTATCTCGGAATCCTGAACTGGGATTTCTTTATTGCTATTACGATCACCATCTACAGTTTTTCCATCATGTTCTCCTTCTACGCCATTCTGTGGGAGGTGTATTCTTATAATCAGTATTCGCGAACCAAAGATATTCTGACCCTGATGCTGGCGGCCATTTTGGAGCCCGTGTTCTTTCATCCTTTGGTGGTATGGTCCTCGGTCAGGGGTAATTATAAAAAATTGTTCAAGATCAGATCGGGATGGGGATCACAGGTCAGGAAAGGTTTTGCAAAGGCATAAGCTATGCGTACAGAAATACACATACCGGTAAAGAGAAGGGATCTTAGGGATTTCATCAGACTGATCCTTGCGTTCTTCCTCTGCCTGATGGCAACTGCCCTGTACCAGAACATTACCTTGTTCAGTGCAGGCGTACTGGACAGTGTACTCAACAAGAGCCTGTTCCTCCTTTTGGTACATCATCTCGGATTTGTTTCCCTCACGGCCCTGTTTTTGGTATTCCCTTATAAATTTCTCGAGCAACTAAAAGCCAATGCCGGATTTAAAATGGTGTCACTATGCCTGGTGGTGCTATTGGGCGCAGAAGGTCTCCTGATCAAGTATTACGTGGATAATTATGAGATTCTAGGGGCAGGGTTTATCGAACGCGTCGAGGCTCTGGGAGGATGGTCCTTCCTTTACTACACACCTGTTTTCTTCTTTTTTGCCGTAGTCCTCCTGTATTTGTCTTACAGAAT
>NZ_JBFGBM010000042.1:0-15349 GCF_041567615.1 Muriicola sp. | reverse complement strand
TCTTCCGTCAGGAATACCTTGGCCTGATTCGTGTTCGTGATGATCAGGATCTTGGCGATATCCCCCGCCCTGAGGTATTGCTGTAGTTCGGAAGTGGTAGTCTTACGGGTAGTACCCATGCCCCCGCTTCCAAAAAAATTAAATCCGATCAGCAAAACCGCGATCAGTCCGTAGATCCACCACGAACTGAATTTTGGTCTTTTCTGAGGGGTGTTATTGTTATTTTCCTTAGCCATTTTTTATTGATTAAAACTGCTTTCTACCATGGTCACCTTCGCATCGCCCCATAATCCCTCAATATCGTAAAATTCGCGTACCTGTTTCTGAAACACGTGTACCACGACATTGACGTAATCCAAGAGCACCCATTCGGCATTGTCGGAACCTTCCACATGCCAGGGTTTATCCTGTATACCTTTACTAACCGTTTTTTGGATTGAATTTACGATCGCATTGACATGCGTGTTGGAGGTGCCATTACATAAGACAAAGTAGTCGCAAACAGTATTTTCTATATCTCTGAGGTCGAGTAGATTGATTTCTAGCCCTTTAACTTCTTCTATTCCTTGTAATATTAAAGCGATTAGCTCATCTGCGCTAGCCTTTCCTTTCTGCATCCAAATGTTTTAGTTTATACAAAGTTATTATTTTTTTATTTTTTAGACCCTAGTATTTAACATAACATTGTAGAGCCTCAAGGGACGATATTTCTTATGATTATCATCAAAGTCGGTGCCACGGATTCAACCAATCTTCATTTAAAGAGGATGCTGGCCGAAACTGCGCTGGAAGACTTTACCGTTTTAGTGACGGAATCACAACTCAAGGGTAGGGGGCAGGCAGGGGCTCAATGGATTTCTGAGCCTGGTAAGAACCTGACCTTTAGCGTGTTGAAGTGTTTCGAGGCCCTGGAAGTGAACCGGGGGTTTCTCATTTCCCAGGCCGTTTCCCTGGCATTGTTCAATGCTTTTGGCAAACTTGGAATTCC
Source organism: Muriicola sp. (assembly GCF_041567615.1). Lineage (GTDB taxonomy): Bacteria > Bacteroidota > Bacteroidia > Flavobacteriales > Flavobacteriaceae > Muriicola. The sequence continues at coordinate 14,361 of NZ_JBFGBM010000042.1, read as the reverse complement.
CGACTTGTCCATCAAATGGCCTAACGACATAATGTCAGGTCAAAAAAAGATCTGTGGCATCCTTATCGAAAATACGATCAAGGGTAATGCTATCACACAGGCCGTGATCGGGATCGGGATCAATATCAACCAGGATTCCTTCAGGGGTTTACCACATGCAGCCTCCTTTTCCCAGATCACGGGGACGGAATACGATCTGGATTCTGTACTGGATGTCGTTTTGAATTTCCTCAGAGATGGCCTTGATCGTATATCGGGTGCGGATGGGAAGGAGATGCGCGAAACCTACGATTCCTGCCTTTTCCTCAAGGACAGGGAAGCCGTGTTCAAAGTCGATGGGAACGAGGTGAAAGGAGTGATCAGGGGTGTATCCCGAGACGGAAAGCTGATCCTGGAAATCGACGGAAATCAGCGCTCTTTCGGCACAAAAGAGATCGCCTTCAATCTGTAGAAAGGTTGAACGTAGTCAGATCTTGGTAAGATTTTCTGAAAGGGTGCCTATAAAATTAGTTATAGGGCCTTTGATCATCATGGCCATCATGGCATTGAACTCTCCCTCAAAACTCAGGGTTACTTCGCTCGTTCCCGCATTCTTTTCCTCGATCAGGGCACTGAGGGTAAAAGGAAGTTTGTCGCTGGCAGCACCCAGGACCACTTTTTCATGCGGGATCTGTTCCTTCCTCTTGAGAACGATCTGAGGCATTCCGCTCAGGGCGAAGAGGAAGGTGTCCTCGTCCAGGATCTCGAATTTGTCGATAGATTCCGGCATCAGTTTTTCAAAATTCTGCAAGTCGGTGAGAAAATTGTAAACTTCTTCCTTGCTCTTTGCGATGGTCTTTGCGGGGGTTTCTAAATGCATGGGATCAGGGTTTCCAGAGAGAGGGGTCTTTCCTCCACTCCATGAGGGTGTTGAGTTGTTCTTCTTTGATATAATGGGTCTCTGAGGCCAGTTCCACCAGGGTTTCATAGTCGCTCAGGGTATGGAGTTCCACCTCTTTTTTCTCGAAATTGAGTCGGGCAGTATCAAATCCGTAGGTAAAAATGGCGACCATCCCCTTGACCCTGGCCCCGCCTTTCAAAAGGGCATCTACGGCATTGAGACTGCTCTTACCCGTACTGATCAGGTCTTCGATGACCACAACGGTCTGGTCCGGTTCCAGCAAACCTTCGATCTGATTCTGTCTTCCGTGCGATTTGGCTTCCGGCCTGACATAGATAAAAGGCAGTCCCAGGTATTCTGCCACCAGTACCCCTATCCCTATGGCGCCTGTAGCTACCCCGGCAATAACATCGGGTTTTCCATAGAGTTCCTCCACCTGTTTGGCCATCTCCTCCTTGATGTAGTTGCGAATCACGGGAAATGACAACAGGATCCGGTTGTCACAATAAATGGGCGAATTCCAGCCCGAGGCCCATTTGAAAGGATTTTCGGGTCTCAACTTAATTGCATTAATTTGCAACAGGAGTTCAGCCGTTTTACTGGCCGTATGCTTATCCAAAATCATTGCACAAATGTATAAAGTTTTTGTTAATGACGCTCCTCTGATACTGACTAACAAATTATCGGAGACCGTTAACGGAGAATACTTTCCCCTGAATGGGACAGCGATCAATACGGCCATAGACGCACTTGCTAAAAAGAAGCTGCCCGCAGCCTATATCTACCATCCCAACCACGAGGAAATCCTGAAGAAATTCACCAAAAAGATCCCCCTTGAGGTGGCTGCAGGGGGTGTGGTCACCAACAAGGAAGGGAAAGTCCTTTTTATATACCGAAATGACAAATGGGACCTTCCTAAAGGAATGATAGACAAAGGGGAGACCCTTGAAGAATGCGCCATCAGGGAAGTGTCTGAAGAGACAGGGGTCAAAGGGCTCAAAATCGAGAACTTTCTCAAAACCACCTACCACGTCTTCAAAAGGAAAGGCAGCTACGGCCTAAAGGAAGTACACTGGTATGCCATGAAAACCTCGTACAAGGGAAAACTCGTGGGGCAAAAAAGCGAGAATATTGAGAAGGTGAAATGGAAGGGTCCTAAAAAGATCAAAAAAGCCCTGGAGAACTCCTACACGAATATCCGAAGCCTCTTCGAGATCGATAATTTCCACTAGGCCACCCTGGTGATCTCCAGGATGTCATGCTTTCTGATCGGCTTGTTCTTAAAGTCGATGAGGTGACTCGTCAGGCCTTTGAATCGTTCCCATTGCTTTTTGTCGTACGCGTCTATGGAAGAGGTAACGATGTTGATCCTGACCTTGCCATCCACGTTCAGATCCAGGAATTTTTCCAGGAATTGCCACCCGTCCATAATGGGCATATTGATGTCCAGGAAGATCACCTGGGGGATGGTCTCGCCGCTCTCGACCATCCGGCTGATGTCATCTATGGCTTCCTTTCCGTTCACATAGGTCTTGATATCTTCTGCCAGATCGAGCATGCTCAGCATTTTTTTGATCCCAAAGACAGTGATGGGATCGTCATCAATGATGCATACGCTTTTAATTTTGCTCATTGAAGAATATTTTAAAAGTCGTTCCCTTCCCAACGGTACTGTCAACCGTGATCTTCCCGTTCATGGCTTCGATCTGATTCTTAGTGATATACAGCCCAATCCCCCTAGCCTCCGGGTTTTTGTGGAAGGTCTTATACATCCCGAAAAGTTTTTCCCCGTGTTCTTTCAGGTCTATTCCCAGGCCGTTATCCTTGATGCTCAGCACGGTGTACTCATCCTGCTTTTCTGCACACAGGCGGACCACCGGTTTGCGCATGGGGTCCCTGTACTTTATAGCATTGGTGATGAAATTCATGAGAATGCTCTCCGCGTAAGCGGGTATGGCCTTAATTATCAGGTCTTCGTCCACGTCATTGATGATCAGGGCGTTGTTGTTCTTGAGGTAGGCAGCGAGGTTCTGTTCAACGGCACGTATCTTTTCGAAGAGGTTGACCGGCTTCTTGTCGAGGTTGATGTTGGTGCTGATCGCCACTACCTCGTTGAGGTTCTCCAGGGTCTCCAACAGGTTATCCGAAGCTTCCATCAGCATCTTGATGATCCTGTTCTTCTCTTCCACATCGGTCTCGCTTACCAGGAAATCGAGCAACATGGAGAAGTTGGCGGTGTGTGACCTGAGATTGTGGGACACGATGTGTGCGAAGTTGACTAATTTCTTATTCTGGACCGATGTGACATTGATCAGGTCGTGCAACTCCTCCTCCTTCCGCTTGAGATCCGTGATATCGAGACTAATCCCAATCAGGCCTTTTACCTTTTTTTCCTCGTCCATTAACGGGATCTTGGAAGTCAGGAAGGAGGTCATGCTTCCGTCCTTTTTAACACTGATGGTTTCCTTCCGCAGCATCGGCTTCATGGACTGCATCACTTCCATGTCCTCTTTTCTCGAGATCTCGGCAGATTCCGCATCGTAGAAGTCGTAGTCATTTTTCCCGATAACATCCTCCTCCTTCAGACCTACATAATCCAGTTCAGCCTTGTTGACAAGAACCTTGTTAGAATCGAGGTCCTTGATGAAAACATTGAGTGGAAGATTGTCAATCAGAGTCCTGAGAAGTTTTTTCTCCGCCCGTAATCGGGCTTCTGACTGTTTGCTTTCCGAAATATCCTGGGCTGTGGACCAAAGTAATTTTCGCCCTTTTTTGTTTCCCACCAGAGAGCCGCTGACCAGGACCGGAAACGTAGTCCCGTCCTTTTTGATGTACTGTTGTTCTTCGGGTCCGAAAGCCTGGTTGGTTTCTATTTCCTTCTTGATCCTCAGCAACTGAGTTTTGGAGCCGGTAACGAGGATGTCCTGTACCTTGAGAGTGCCCAGGGATTTTCGGGTGTAACCTGTAGTCTGTTCAAAGGAGGTGTTGAAATCGAGGATCTCACCTGTGTCAAAGTCGCTCAGGATATAGCTGATGGGGGATAGCTCGTAAAGTGCGCGGAACTTTTGCTCACTTTCCTTGAGTTTATGCCTGGCCGCCACCATTTCCTTGATCATCCGTCCTTCGGCCAGCAGGGAGATGATTTTTTTGTCCTCGTCGTAGATGGGTTTAATGCTGAAATCAACAGGGATCGGATTATTATCCTTGTCCAGTACCACGATCTCACTCCTCATGAATTCCCCTTCTGCCGCGGTCTTAACCACCTGTTTCAGACCATCCTTCACGTAATCGGGGATGGGCCACCAGTAGGCGTCCCAGAATTTCTTTCCTACGACCTCTTCCTCGCTCAGACCGGAGAAGGTGAGGGCGGTTTCGTTCACCTCCAGGAAGGTGCCCTGTGTATCCAGGATACCCGTAAACTGGTAGGAAGAATTGAAGATGCCTTTAAAATGACGTTCCTGTCTTTTGGCTTTCTTTTCGTGCTCCAGGCTGGGGGTGATATCTCGGAAGGTACCGATAAGTCCGATTAATTTTCCTTTTTTAAAGATGGGTTTGCCCGTCGTGATCACTGTGATCTCATTGCCCTTGGCGGTGATGATCTGACAATTTACCTCATAGGGCACACCCTCCTGGATAGCCTTGTCTACAGCGAGGGCGATGGCATTTCTGCTGTATCCTTCCTTGTAAAAGTTGATCGCCGTGTCTATATTGGGTTCGTAGGTGGGAACCACCTCGTGCAGTTTCTTGGTGATCTCACACCAGGTCAGGTGGTTGCGTTCCACATCGTATTCCCAACTGCCAATATTGGTAATCTCCGACTTGGTATCGAAGAGGTTCTCAAGCTTTTTGGCCTGGATCTCCGTGCGAATGCGATAGGTGACATCTTCGGTCTGCAGGATGACCCCGATGATATTTTCCTTTTCATCATACCAGGGGGTATTGGTCCATTCAAACCATCTTTGGTTGCCTAATTCGTCTGTTTGCTGGTGAAGGCTGACTTCATGGGAAATCCCTTTGAGACAATCTTTGAGGACCTTTTCCCATTCAGGGGTCACTTTGCCAAAAATACCTTTGAGACTACGGCCGATGACCTCTTTCCGGGTAAAGTCAAAATCATTGATCCATCTGTCAGAGACATAGACTACTTCGTATTTTTTATTAATGAAAGCAGTTGCCGTCGGCAACTGTTTTACGAGGTAGTCAAAGGTCACTGTAGGGGTTCCACGCAACATTCTGTCGTAATTTCCTACTAAAATATCCGTATAATTCAACATTCCTCAATGATTGTTGTGAATACCCCTAAACTCGTTGTGTGTGTATACTTTTTCAATGAAAGTAGGTAAATACCACACTAAAGTAAGAAAAAACTTACAAAAAAGAAATTCCCGAATCTATTGGTTTGCCCTTGAATCAAATGGAGTTTCAGAACCTTACGGTATCCGGGACCAGGGAGGTGTAGTCGCCCCCGTTGCGGATCACGTCACGGACGATGGAAGAACTGATATAGGACTTGCCTGAGGAAGTAAGCAAAAAGACCGTTTCAATACCCGATAATTTCCTGTTAGTGTGCGCGATGGCTTTCTCGAACTCGAAATCCGCCGGATTGCGCAAGCCTCTGAGGATAAACTGGGCATTTACTTTTTTGCAAAAATCGATGGTCAGTCCCTCGTACGTATCCACCTGTACTTTTTTATGTCCGTCAAATGCCCTGGTGATAAAGTCCTTTCTCTGTTCTTCGGTGAACATATAGGATTTATCTGCATTGGTTCCGATCGCAATAATGATCTCGTCGAAAAGCTGTATACCCCTTTCGATGATGTCGTAATGACCCATGGTAATGGGATCGAAAGAACCGGGAAAAATGGCGCGTTTCATAGTCCGTGGTACTTGATCAAAGGTACTTAATTTTGCTTTAAGGCCTCGTCCACGGCGCTGGCGAATAATTCGGAAAGCGAAATGCCCGCAGCCCTGGCCTGTTGAGGCAATATACTCTGTTCGGTTAGCCCGGGAGTGGTATTCATCTCCAGCATATGGGGCACTCCGTCGATCAGGATGAATTCACTGCGGGAATATCCCTTCATGCCAAGGACCTCGTAGGCGAGTCGAGCGGCCTCTTCCACCCTGGATTTTTCCTCCGGGCTGATCCTGGCTGGTGTGATCTCCTGGGACTTCCCCTGGTACTTGGCCTCGTAGTCAAAGAAGTCGTTCTCACTGACGATCTCCGTGATGGGCAATACCAGGGTCTCACCTTTGTAGGTGATCACTCCCACAGACACTTCCGTCCCGTCGAGAAAGGATTCAATAATGATCTGGTCATCCTCCTTAAAGGCGTGTTCTATACCCTTTATAAGTTCCTGCTTTTTCCTGACCTTGGTGATCCCGAAACTGCTGCCCGCCCTGTTGGCTTTCACAAAGCAGGGGAGACCTACCTTTTCCAGGATCTTGTCTTCATCAATAGTATCCCCTGCGTCGAGATAAAAGGATACCGCGGTCTTGATGCCATAAGGTTTGAGTACGCTCAAAAGGTCCCTCTTGTTAAAGGTCAGGGCAGCCTGATAGTAGTCGCATGAGGTCTGGGGGATACCCGCCAATTCCAAATAGGCCTGCATGAGTCCGTCTTCTCCGGGGGTGCCGTGGACGGCATTGAAAACGCATTGAAATTCGATCTTCTCCCCCTGTATCTCAACGGTAAAATCGGAACGGTCTATCGGATATTCCTCATCCCTGTCATCCAGGCAAACCCATTTCTCCGTAGATATGACAACCCGGTACGGATTGAATCTCGACCGGTCCAGGTGTTTAAATACATTCTGACCGCTGAGCAGGGAAATCTGATACTCGCTGGAATAACCTCCCATTATGATGGCGATATTCGCTTTCATAGAGGCCTTGATTGGTTGTTTTGCATGCCGGGAACCGTTTTTATAACACGGTCAAAGTAAAGAAAAAAGCATTCCGTTTCCTATCTTTGCCTGGCGTTACCCTAAACTTTATGAGGAATTTTTTGAGTTTTCTCCGCAGCAAGACCTTCCTGATCAACCTCGGCCTTGCCCTCGTGGCCCTTCTGGTGATCTCCTGGCTGACCCTGCAGTGGCTGAAGGTCTCTACCCACCACGGCGAACTGGTTGAAGTGCCCGATATCAAAAGAATGTCGGTCATGGAGATGAGGGAGGCCATCGAAAAGGCGGACCTCAGGTATGAAGTGCTCGACTCTGCCAATTACGATCCGGAATACCCCCGTTTCTCTGTCATAGAACAAAACCCTCCCGCCGGAAATTTTGTAAAGGAGAACAGAAAGATCTATGTGACTATCAATCCTTCAGGCTATAAGAAGGTTACCGTACCGAATATCGTGCAGGTGACCCAGCGTAATGCCACCTCCATGTTGCGGGCTGTGGGGCTCGATGTAGAAAGGGTGACCTATATCGATGAACTGGGGAAGGACATGGTCTACTATGCCAGGTTTAAAGGCAAGAACATCCAGCCGGGGGATAAACTCCCCAAGACTTCCAGGATAGAACTGATCTGCGGGAATGGGAACATTCCGGGTCAGGCAAGGATCAAGGCCGATGCCCAGTAAGTTTCCAGATTCCAATTCGGTCTCAGACCCGGGGGAAGACGACCTCTTTGAACATTATCGGTATATCGCCGGTAAAGGACAGGAACCCCTGAGGGTCGATAAATTCCTGATGAACTTCATTGAGAATGCGACGCGGAATAAAATTCAGCAAGCCGCCAAAGGAGGGAATATCTGGGTCAACAACAAAGTCGTCAAACAAAACTACAGGGTGAAGGCCGGGGACGAGGTGCGTGTACTTTTTGAACATCCCCCCTATGAATTCCTCCTCACCCCCGAAGACATTCCCCTGGATATCGTTTACGAGGACGATGCGCTCCTCGTTGTGAACAAACCCGCGGGCATGGTCGTTCATCCGGGTCATGGAAATTATTCCGGTACCCTCCTCAACGCCCTGGCTCATCACATCAAAGACCTCCCGAAGAATTCGAGTGGCAGGCCCGGACTGGTACACCGGATAGACAAGGATACTTCCGGACTCCTGGTGATCGCCAAGACGGATGAAGCCATGGCCCATCTGGCCAGGCAGTTCTACGAAAAGACCAGCGACCGCCAATATGTCGCCCTGGTGTGGGGCAGCGTGGAGGAGGACGAAGGCACCGTTGAAGGACATATCGGCCGCAACCCCAAGAACCGGCTGCAAATGCAGGTTTTCCCTGAAGGAGATCAGGGAAAGGAAGCGATTACCCATTATCGCGTCCTGGAACGACTCGGGTATGTAACCTTAGTAAATTGCGAACTGGAAACCGGACGTACCCACCAGATCAGGGTGCATATGAAACACCTGGGTCACACCCTTTTCAACGATGAACGCTACGGGGGAGAAAAGATCCTGAAAGGGACATCCTTCACCAAGTACAAACAATTTGTGGAGAACTGCTTCAAGATCCTGCCCAGGCAGGCCCTGCATGCAAAGACCCTAGGGTTTGACCATCCCGTGAGTGGCAAACGGATGCAATTCGACTCCGAGATACCGGAAGATATGACGGCATGCATCGACAAATGGAGGCAGTACGCCCGCCACAGCCAGTAGTATAAGCCACTTCAATATCAATATTGAAAACAACTAAGAAGGAGATTCCTTTTTTGGAAGAATCCTTTCTATTTTCGCATAAAATTGCGCGTAATGAAAATCATCATCTCACCGGCGAAATCGCTCGACTTCGATACCGAATTACCGACACAGGAGTATTCCATCCCAGCCTTTCTGGAGGAGACCCAAAAGATCCACAAGGTCCTGGTCAAAAAGAAGCCCAAAGCCCTGATGGACCTTATGGATATATCCACCCAGCTGGCAGAGCTCAACTGGGAGCGCAACCAGAAATTCAGCCTGCCCTTTACTCCGGAAAATGCCAGGCAGGCCATGTACGCATTTAATGGCGACGTATACGCGGGTCTGGATGCCTATACCCTGCCTGAGGATAAACTGGAGGAAGTACAGGAGAAGCTTCGCATCCTGTCCGGACTCTACGGGATACTCAGGCCCCTGGACCTGATACAGCCGTATCGCCTGGAGATGGGCACCACTTTAAAGATCGGTCGCAGGAAAAACCTGTACGATTTCTGGAAAACTACTCTTACCTCGGCTCTGAACGAGGAAATCGAGGATGGGGAAATCCTGGTAAACCTGGCCAGCAATGAGTATTATTCGGCCCTGGATGCCAAAAAATTAAAAGCCGAAATCATTACCCCTGTCTTCAAGGACTGGAAGAACGACAAACTCCGGGTCCTGAGCTTTTTTGCCAAAAAAGCCAGAGGGTCCATGGTGAGATACCTCATAGAATCGGGCGCAAATACGTTGGAAGAGATCAAAGGGTTTGCCGAAGACGGCTACCAGTACAGCAGGGAGCACACCCTGAAAGACAACCAGCCTGTCTTTGTTCGGTAATATTTAGGGGAAGTCTGCGTTTAACTACTAAACGCTATTCTGCATCCCCATGAGAAAAGTCATCTTACTTCTGGTCTCTTTTATGGTCCTGTCAGTTTCCTGTTCGGACAGGGACGACGATCTTATCTCCGTCAACATCCGAATAAAAAATTCGAGTTCCAGGCTATTTGACCGGGTTCTGGTGGAAAGTGAGGAGCACGTCTACGAGAACGTGGGGTCGGATGCTTTTTCAGAGTATCAGGAATACGAATCGGCGTACCGTTACAATTACATCGAGATCACCTCAGGGGAGGAAACCTTTGTGCTGCAGCCCATCGACTTTGTTGGGGAGGAAGAATTGCCTATCGGCCTCTATACCTACGATCTCAATATTACAGAGGAAGGGGAGGTCGTCCTGGAATTCGTGATCGACTAGGTCTTCCCTTTGATGCTGACCTTCTCCTCGACAGTAGGTCTTTTCTTGATCTTTCTTCGCCTCCTTACGCCATAAGACTTATTGGCGATCTTGCCGCGCTTACTGCTTTTATCTCCTTTTCCCATGGTATAAAGTTTTCCATAAGGTAATCAATATGGTCTTAAAGGGCAAACTCAGTCGAAATCCGACTTGAAGCGGAATTGGATAAAGAGTACCTTGTCTCCTCTAAAGCCTTTGCCTTGTTTTTGCATACACATCCTTATCCGCCCTTCCTGTTTCCCGAGGCCACCAAGATGATCGTCGGAACGCTTCCCCCGCCCCGGTTCACCACGGGGGCTCTCTTGCCGGGAGACGTCGATTTTTGCTATGGCAGCAGGGACGGACAGCTTTGGCCTATCCTAGACCGTATCTTCGACCTCGGGCTTACGTTCGAAACCACGGAAAGGGCTGTAGCAGAGCGCAAACGGTTTTTAAGAGACCGAAGGATCGCTATCTGCGACGTGGTGGCCCGGGCTAGGCGGGAGAAAATAGACGCTTCCGATCTCGGGATGAAGGATATAGAACTTCGGGATATGCTGGGGTACCTTGAGGAATATTCTGGCATAAAGACGATTCTCTTCACCGGGGGGAACAGTCTCAATGGTCCCGAATATCTCTTCCGCAAGTACTTGAAAGCCCGTGAAATTTTCCTTAGGCCGATTGTTAAGGAGGTTCCCAGGATTCATGAATTTCAACTGGGGGAGAGAACCCTGAGGACGGTTTCACTTACGGCGCCTTCCGGTTCGGCCAACAGGGCCGTGGGCAGTATGTCGGTTTACAAGGAAAAAAAAGCTCAGGATCCATCATTCTCAACCCTCGATTTCAGGGTGATGCAGTACAGGCCCTTTTTCTGAATCAAAAAAAGAGCCCTGCTTTTTGAACAGGGCCCTTTCACGAGAACACTATGTGAAAATGAAAAATTGTTTTCTTGAATTACACCTGCAATATAGAACGGGATGTTCGAGAAATATAATTTGTGTTGTGAAGGCTGTTGGTTTTGTTGTCAGGATGCGTTATTTTGTTATTTAGCTCGGTTTAGCTCGGCTCAAAACAGATTATTGCAGACCTTTACCGGGTGACATCCTCAGGGAAAATGAGGGTTGATCGATTAACAGCAAACCAATATGCCAAACACAAAACGTTTAGAGGAGTTCAAGAAGCTGGTCACCAACAAGTTCTACGTCTACAACAGCCTCTTCCTGAACCTTCCCTATCAGAATATGGAGAACATTGGGGTGATGATCCCCCTCCTGTTCCAGCAATGTCAACAGGGACTGAGCTCGGGCCGTAATCCCCGGGAGATCATGGACCACTTCTTTGAATATTATGCGCAACTCCCCACGGAACAGGAGCGGATCGATTTCATGTTCAAGATCATACAATATGTGGAAAGACAGGTGGTCCTGTATGACAGTGTGGAGGATGCCGCATTCCCGAGATTACAGGAATTCAGTACCTCCAGGACGATCAGGGATTATTTCCAGATGGTCGATACATCCAAGAACTGGAACACTATTTCAAGACAACTTGAGCATTTCAGTGCCCGCATCGTACTCACCGCACACCCCACGCAATTCTATACGCCGGCCGTTCTGGATATCATCGATGAGCTGAGGAGGCTGATCCTGGATGACAAGATCAATGACATAGACCTTGTCTTGCAGCAACTGGGGCTCACCTCCCTGATCAATGCCAAGAAACCCACCCCCCTTGAGGAGGCCAGGAATATCATATACATCCTGAGGCATATCTATTACGACGCTGTGGGGGATTTGTATGCCCATATCAAGCGCCACATCCGCAAGGAGAAATTTGAGAATTACAACATCCTGAAACTCGGATTCTGGCCCGGGGGCGACCGGGATGGAAACCCGTATGTTACTGCAGAGATCACACGAAGTGTGGCTGATGAACTCCGTGTGACCCTCATGAAGTGTTATTACAACGAGTTAAAAGCGCTGCGCAGGAAACTCACCTTCAAAGAAGTGAATGAACCCCTGAATACTCTCCTGAATAAGCTGTATGTAGCCATGTTCAACCTGGACAAGCCGCTGAGTTATGAGGAGATCATCACCCCTCTGGAAGAGATCCGGGAGACCATACAGCACGATTACAAGAATCTCTACGGAAATGAACTGGAGAAACTGATCGATAAGGTAAAGATCTTCAGGACGCATTTCGCCATCCTCGATATCAGGCAGGACCACAGCAAACACTATCAGCTTGTGGAGAAAGCTCTTGTCAAGGCAGGCAAGATCTCCTCCTCCCTGACGGAATTAAAGGAGAAAGATCTCACACGCATCCTGCTCAAGGAGAAAATCGCCCTGAATGAAGCCGACTTTGAGGATGAGATTCACAAGGACACGATTCGCAATATCAAACAACTTCGCTCCATCAAGGCCAAAAACGGGGATGAGGGCTGCAACCGCTACATCATCAGCAATTCCGAGGATATTTTCTCCGTCCTTTTCGTTTATGCCCTCTTTCGATGGTGCGGATATGACCCTGAGGATATCTCCTTTGATATCGTGCCCCTTTTCGAGACCATGAAAGGGATGGACCGGTCCGAAAAGATCATGACCACCCTCTTCTCCCTCCCGGAGTACAAGGCTCACCTAAAAAGAAGGGATCTGAAACAGACGATGATGCTGGGCTTTTCTGACGGCACCAAGGATGGGGGTTACCTGCGGGCCAACTGGTCTATCTTCAAGACCAAGGAATCGCTTTCAAAAGTGTGTTCAAAACACGGGTATAAGGCTATCTTTTTTGACGGCAGGGGAGGTCCTCCGGCCAGGGGAGGGGGCAAAACCCACAGGTTCTATGCGGCTCAGACCCGCGAGATTGCCAACAATGAGATCCAGCTGACGATTCAGGGGCAGACCATCACCAGTACCTACGGGACCAAGGAGCAGTTTATCCATAACTCAGAGCAACTCCTCACTGCCGGACTGTCCAACAACCTCTTCGGGAAGGAAAACGTGATCACCGCCTCTTCCCGCAAACTGATAGAGGAACTCTCCCAATTGAGTTTTGAGAAATACGATGCCCTGAAACAGCATCCTAAATTTATCCCCTACCTGGAGCATAAGAGCACGCTGAAGTACTATACCCGGGCTAATATCGGCAGCCGTCCGGGGAAAAGGGGGCAAAAGGCCAAGCTCGAACTCACGGATCTCCGCGCCATTTCCTTTGTAGGCTCCTGGAGCCAGCTCAAACAAAACGTCCCCGGCTATTACGGGATTGGCACAGCCCTTAATACCCTGGTGGAAAAAGGAAAACTAAAGGATCTCAAGAAATTGTACAGGGAGGTCCCATTTTTTGAGGCCCTGATGCTGAACAGCATGATGGCCCTGTCTAAATGCTATTTTGAACTCACTGCCTACATGAAGGAAGATCCTGAATTCGGGGAATTCTGGGAACTGCTGCACGAAGAATTTGAGCTCTCCAAGCGCATGCTGCTGAAGATCAGCGGGTTCAAAATCCTCATGCAGGACGAATCGATCTCCAGGGAATCCATTAAAATCCGGGAAAACATCGTCTTGCCTCTCCTCGTTATCCAGCAATATGCCCTGGCCAGGATAGCGGAAGGGGAAGACGCATACAAAGAGGTCTATGAAAAGATCGTGACCCGATCGCTTTACGGCAATATCAATGCGAGCAGGAATTCGGCCTAAAGGATGGTAAGGGACCGGAACTGAACGCTGTTTCCAGGAGCAATCTCACGGTTACATCTGACTGCCCAGCAGGTGGTAGAAGACCCTGATGCCGTAGTCGATCTGACCTATCCTCAGGTTTTCATTAGGACTGTGCTGGTTGTTATCCGGGTTGACCATAGGCACGATAAAGGCCGGGATTTTGAGCTCATTGATAAAGGGGGCAATGGGCACTGTTCCGCCCATGATCCTGATCTGCACTACCGGTTCCCCGAAGGCACTTCCCATCGTCTTAACAATAAAATTCCCATAGGCATTGTCGAGGTCTGTCCTGAAGGCGTCGGTGACGGAACCTTCCCTGAGTGTAGCGATGCGGGGATGGGTCAGTCTCAGCTCCCTCCTCGGGATGGAATCGATCACGTGATACCCCTGCCCTTCGATATAGGTCCGCACGAGCTTCTTAAGCCTTGTGCCATCTGATTCGGGGACCAGCCTTATATCCAGTTCTGCGGTTGCTGTAGCTGGGACGATGGTCCTTGCCTTTTCTCCTATCCAGGCAGATCCCAGGCCACGGATATTCAAGGAAGGGTACTGGAGGGATTCCTGGTAGAATTGTCCCACCCTGTCCGGGGTGTTGATCCCTAGATATTCATTGATCTTCTCACTGTCTTCCGGTACGCTTTTCAGAACCTTCAGAGTAGCCTCATCCATCGAAATACCGTCATAAAACCCGGGAATGGTGACCCGGCCCTGCTCGTCCTTCATCCCAGCCAGCAGCTGGGCCAGCTGCAGTCCCGGATTGGGGGCGTAGTTGCCATAGTGCCCGCTGTGCTGAGGGTATTCAGGGCCATAGGTGGTGATGCTGAGGGAGGTGATCCCCCTGCAGCCGTAAACCACGGTGGGCTTACC
>NZ_JBFGBM010000041.1:0-15458 GCF_041567615.1 Muriicola sp. | reverse complement strand
CTTGGAATTATAAGAAATATCAAAGGAGTTGTAAAGAAAATTGTTCCTGCTGAACGTATTGGTATAACAGGCGCCCAGGACCTTTACAGCCCAGCCATTCTTGATGAAATTATTGTCCGTATAGTCCACCCTGTTGGATCCGTCGATATTGATCCCCACAGTATTTTCCTCAAAGGTATTCCCGCTGATCTCGGCATCGTTGATCTCCTTGAGCAATAAACCAAAAGATGCGCTTCCCCAATTCTTTCGGAAGGTATTCCCAAGCATCCGTATATTCCTCGAAAACATCACGGCAACCCCTGCCCCGTTATCCTCGAAGGTGTTACCTGTATAGCTGTCATTGTTGGAGAACATGAAATGCAGCCCGTATCTGAGGTTTTTTGTGCTGACGTTATCAGCGATCCTGACCTCATCGGCAAATTCGAGATAGATCCCATCCCTGACACCCTCAACGCGGTTCCCTTCGACCACCACATTTTTTGAATACCACAACTGTATCCCGTTTCCCGAATTGTATTCGTCCTTCGCATCTCCCAGTATCCTGTTATTCATAACCACGCCATGGTCCGACCTTTCCAGGTAGATGCCGAAGAAGAGGTTCTCAAGAGTCACGTTTTGAATGCGGTAATGCTTGCTTTTAACCACGCGAATGGCCGCCCAGTCTGAGGTATAACTGGTGCCCACATTTCTGATAGTAAGCCCGTCAACGGTTACGCTGTCGGAAACGATCCTGAGGATCTCCCCCCTGTCTTCCCCGTCTATGACAGTTCCGGGTTCGCCCTGCAGGGTGAGGGGCTTGTCTACCGCGATATTGAATTCCCTGTAGGTACCCTTGCGGATCAAAAGGGTATCCCCCTTTTCTGCCACCTCAACGCCCCTCTTTACCGTACTCACCGGACAATCCGGACAGATTTCGATCTGTCTGGTATTTTGAGCAAACGAAAGGATGGCAAATGAGAAAAAAAGGAGAGCGAGGATAGCCTTCATCCGTAAATTATCTGACGATTATAAATTTAGAATTTTTCAGCGCCCGTACGATGTGTTTGGTCTTTTTGGGAAAATTAAAATACTCCTGTTCCTGAATCCGGAAGGTATTTCCCTCGATGCTGAAGTCTATACTTCCTTCCAGCATGATCAAATGGGCATCACGAGGTGAAATGTGCTCGGGGAAGACCTTTCCGGCCTCGAGGGCTATTCCCAAAATCTCCCACGATGCCGAGGACACCATTTTATCGATTTTGAGACCCTGATATTCCAGCTCTTTGAACCCCTTGTAAATGGTGCGCATTGTACCCGATTTTGGATTCTTAATTCTTGTACTTCTCCTGAAGACCCTTCCAGTCCAGTAAAATCCCGGTATTAGCTTCACGAACTCTTTCAGCATCCTCTTTGTTCTCAAATGCAGAGAGGTAAGCCCCCATCGGACTCGGAATGTTCTCACTGATCAGGTAGGTAGCTTCCTGAGCGCTGACAAGCTCCCCGGGGGTCACATAATCATTTACCAGGAAGAGGGCGATTTCAGAAATGTCCTCTTTGTTTAACTGATTCATCATGCACTCCACTGCATCGAATTTAAATACCTTGCCCTTGGAAGTCACAAATTCTGCCGCATGCTGCCTGTCTACTATGGTCATGCTGCAAAAATGGCAACCGTCCATCCCGTACTGTATGGGTTCAGGCTTGATCTCACAGGAGGTCAAAAAGATCAGAATACTGAAGAAAAGGAATCTGAATATTTTCATTTCTTTTTAAATTCAGGTGAACAATCGATTCGATCTTTGGTACTTCCGCCCGAGGAAGAAGGCCACAACCGTCAGCATCATCCCGGTGAACATAAACCAGGCTCCTGTCGCCGGGAGGGAAGTGACATCGAAATTCAGCATTTTCGTATGCCCAAAGAGGGGCGGTTTATAGGTCATGGGCGTACCGTCAGGGTTGGCCAGTTTCATGATCGCATTGGGATCGAGGTTGGTTCCGTAATCCACCATCCAGGCATTGAAGTCGTACATCCCCAGCACACCGAGGACAGACATAAACAGGAACCAGCCCAGGAACCATTTGTAATTGAGCTTACCGAAGAACACCAGTGCGCCGATCATGGACCCAAGAAATACCATAACCCCAATGACTACAGGGAATGTACTGAACTCCCACATATCCTCAGGTTTGGGAAGGGTCTTCATCCCTATGTAGTGGTTCAGCCCATCGATATTCTGGATATCGAACTCATTGACGTCCCTTATCCCGTCGATGTGGATGTGGATCCCCAGTGGATCGGGATATTGGGGCGCTCCGAGCATTATCGTCCACAAGGGAAAGACATACAGTCCGAGCAGGAACAAAGGACCCAGGATCATCAGTATACTCGCTTTTTTCATGATGTTATTGCAGTTGAAAGATTCTTTTACCCAGCAAAAAAGCGGGCAGGCTTGCGCTTCTACCCGCTTTTCAACTCATGGGAAATCCATATTATTCACCCAGTGACCAGGACAATTCCACATTGGAATTAGCCGGAGATACGCGAACATATCCCTGCATTTCCTGGTGCAGAGCCGAACAGAAGTCCGTACAATAGAACGGCCATACACCTACCTGCTTGGGTTCCCAAAGCGTGGTCTTGGTCTGGCCTGGCATGACCAGGATCTCAGAGGTATTTTGCCCGATGATCGAAAAACCATGGGGAACATCAAAATCCTGTTCGTGGTTGGTGATATGGAAATACACCTTATCTCCCACCTTGATACCTTCTATGTTATCAGGGGTAAAGTGGCTTCGGATGGTCGACATATAGACATGCACCTCTTTTCCATTGCGCTCTACCCTGGCCTGCTCCGGAGTTTCTGTAAAGAATTTGTGTTTGTTCTCATCCAACCGGTAGATCTTCTTTGACCTGGATTCCAACAGTTCTGCAGGACATCCCGCAGCATAGTGGGGCTCACCATGGGTTGGAAAGTCATACAACAACTCCATCTTATCCCCTGAAATATCGTAGATCTGGGCGGAGTGCTCCATTTCCGGACCTGTGGGCAGGTAGCGGTCCTTCGTGATCTTATTCATAGCCACCAGATACTTGGCAAAAGGCTTCCTGGAATTCCCTCCTGGGATCATCAGGTGACCCACGGAATAATAAGTGGGTTTTCTGTCGAGTACTTCCCAGGTACCCACATTCCATTTAACAACTTCAGAAGAGATAAAGAAGGTGGTATAGGCATTGCCCCTGTCGTCAAATTCGGTGTGTAATGGGCCTAAGCCTCCGCTTTTGACAGTACCGGCCATAACTTCTTCAAACTTCAGGATAGGGATGCCATAGGCCTCTCCGTCAAATTTTTCGCCTTCGATCGCTGCCATCATCTTATCAAAGGAATGGACTGTGATATCGGCAGACAATTTACCGCTTCCGATGATGTACTGCCCTGAGGGATCCACGTCACATCCGTGAGGGGATTTTGGCGTGGGAAGCAGGTAAATCGCACCGGGCACCTCTGTAGGATCTACCGTAATGACCTCTTTCTTCATCGTGGAGGTCCCTGTATGCGTATGTTCATCATATACGTTATGGGCGTAGTTGGCAGCCATCTTGGTACCACCACCGTTCTTAACGTACTCTTCAATCTTCATCCAGTTCACTGCGGCGATGAAGTCCTTGTCGTTCTGGGACGCCATGACTTCCAGGAGGGAATTGGCCTCTTCGGTATTATAGGTAGAGAAGAAGAACCAACCGTGGGATTTTGCTCTACCCGGACGTGAAAGGTCATAGTTGAAGCCGGGCATGAGGATCTGGAACTCCAGGTTGAGTCGACCATTATCCGGAGCCACACTGACAAAGGAAAGTGCTCCCTTGAAGTTGCCCTTGTATTCATTGATCGGCATATCCCTTTGAGGTACGGGCACGGAAAAACGGGTTCCGGCTACCACATACTCCGTATTCTCAGTGATAAAGGAAGAACTGTGGTTCCCGGCACTGTTAGGAATTTCGATGATCTCTTCGGTTTCAAAGGTGCTCAGGCTCACGCGGGCCAGACGGGGGGTGTTGTTTCCGTTCACAAAGATCCAGCGTCCGTCGAGTTCCCCGTTGGTCTGGGAGATGTCAGGGTGGTGCAGGTCATCCCAGGGAATGAATCCAAAGGATGTATTGAGCATAGGTTTGGTCTCTTCGGAATAGCCGTATCCCGAAGTTGGGAACTGTGAGAATACGGGAATTTCCTTAAACATCCTTCCGGAGGGTAATCCATAGACCGTAAGGTTCCCGCTATAGCCTCCAGACAGGAAGGCGTAATAGGTATCCCGCTCACCTGGTGCAATGTATACCTTTTCCGCCGCGTTGGAGGACAAGGCCCCGTTTGATTTGCCGGCGTCGTTACAGCCGATGAAGATCATCGCCAGTCCGAGCAATCCAAGCATTGAATATTTGACTTTTTTCATTGTATTTAATTTAATTGATTCATGGTTTTCTTTTATTCAGAGGGAGGTAACATCACCTTGTCCACGACATGGACAATCCCATTGCCCGCGTTGATGCTCGCTACGATCTTGGCACCTCCAACATATACTTCTCCATCTTTGACCTCGATGGGAACGCTTTGGTCATTGGCCTGACCCAGCTTTTTGAACTTCATCAGGAAATCCTTGCTGTAATTCCCCGGGGTGACGTGGTATTTTAAAATGTTAGCCAGGGCATCCTTGTTCTCAGGTTTAAGAAGATCGGCAACCGTTCCTTCGGGCAGTGCATCAAAAGCTGCGTTGGTTGGGGCAAATACCATCAATGGCCCCGCATTGACGAGGGCATTCTCCAGGTCGGCAGCCTGAACGGCGGCCACGAGGGTCGTATGGTCCGGCGATCCGATGGCGATCTGAAGGACGTTAGGGACTGATTCATCATCTTCGATAAAGGCCTGTCCCTGTTCTTTGGCTTCAGAGGTGGTCGCAGACGGGGAGGCAGCGTCTCCCGCGGTCTTTCCTTCGTTCTTGCAACCGGAAAAGGCTACCAGAACCAGGAAGGTAAACAGTATCAGTTTTAGGGTGTTAGAAGTTTTCATAGGAATATATCTTAAAGGGTTCTGAAATATTCGAGGATAGCACGGGTCTGTTCCACGGTCAGGTTCTGATTGGCCATGGCCGCTCCATTAAACTCAACCAGCAGGTCTTTGGCACAGCGGTCCTGTTCTACCATTAACTGGGGATCCAGGATCATGTTCATGATCCACTCAGGACTTCGCCTTTCCATGATCCCCCTTGGAGAGGGCCCGATAAAACGCTTGTCGAGTTTGTGACAAGCCGTGCAATTGGACTTGAAAATAGCTTCGCCCTCGGCAGCCATGGCCTGATTGATCTCAGGATCGAGGGTGATCTCTTTGATCGGCCCTACCCCTTTTTCATCCAGGGTAATTCTCTGGGATGCAGGTACCTCATTGGTGGCTGCAGGAGTTTCACTACTGATCTCTGTGGATTTGCTTCTCTCAACGCTAAACCCTTCTTTTTTTTCTTCCTTGCCACCACAAGCGAACAGCAGTATAGAGCATAATAATACGGTGGATCTCAAAATGAATTTCATGGATTTACGGATTAAATTTCGGGGCTAAATTAGGGGTGGAGAAAGGGATAAAGTATGATAAATATCATATTTCGGATAAAACTATCCTTTTATATTTTTCCTCGAAATTTTAATCGATTCCCTTACCTTAGTCATATGCTGAGTAACTCCTCAAAATACGCCCTCACAGCCGTCCTTTTCCTCGCCGCGAATACGGATGAGCATCAGAAAAAAATGGTCAAGGATCTGAGTATATCCACTGGTATTCCCAAGGCCTACCTGGCTAAATTGCTGCAGCAGTTATCAAAACACCAGATCATTTCTGCCACTAAAGGTCCTAAGGGAGGGTATTACCTCACGGATGAGAACAGGAATCTGCCGGTCTACAGCCTGATAGAAGTGATTGACGGCACGCATCGGATGGAAACCTGCGTCCTGGGTATTGAAGAATGCAATGCAGAACGGCCCTGTCCCCTCCACGACCATGTGTATCCGGCGCGAAGAGCTTTCCTGGACACATTGAAGAAAATGACAATTGGAGAACTTTCACGGGACCTAAAGAACGGGAGTTCCTTTTTAACCGCGCAGCAATAGTGTAACATCGGATACAGGTCTAGCTATGGCCGCAACTAATATCCGGGATCCATCTCCGTATCTAAAAAAAAGAAAATCCTAAATCTTGAAAGTGATCACAGGTACCTTGGAATGGTTCGTGATGTCTTCCCCTATGCTTCCCATAAAGAAATGTGACAATCCCTTTCTTCCATGGGTGGGGATTCCGATCAGATCGGCACTGATGCTGTCACTGAAATTCAGCACCCCTTTCTCTACGCTGTAGTCATTGTAAATGGTCACTTCCTGTCCGGCACCTGCCATCTCCAGGTATTTGTTGATCTTCTCATAGGCATCATTGGTACTGAGAAAATCATCCCCCGGGGTATTGATATAGACCATGTGCAGTTTGGCCCCGAGCTTGGAGGCAAAGTCCCTTGCCTTTTGGAAAGCACTCAGGCTTTCGCTCTTGAAGTTACAGGCAAATACAAAGTTGTCTATCTTGAAACCCGGAAGTTCGCTCTTTACGACCAGAACGGGTATCTCGGAATACCTGACCACCTTTTCGGCGTTGGATCCCACAAAGATCTCCTTTAGACCGTCTGATCCGTGAGATCCCATGATGATCATGTCGGCATTGTGCTTCTCCGCGATCTCATTCACCTCTCCAAATACTTTAAAGTGTTTGATCACAGGGGTGAGCTTGATCCCTTTTAAATAATCCTTATCCAAAAATTCGCTCAGCCTTTTCTCTGCGAGCTTCAGCAGGAAAACAGTTTGTTCCGGATGGAAACCTTCTGAGGAGGTGATTATGGCCTCGTTCAATTCCAGCATGTGCAGGACCAGGATCTCAGACTGTTGTTTTTTGGCCAGGGAGGCTGCTACCTTCAGGGCGTATTCTGATTGTTCGGAGAAATCGACAGGAACGATAATAGTTTTCATGGTTCGGGATTAAAGGGTTAAATCGTCATTGAAAATACTCTTTTTTCCGGAGCTTTTCTATGCAGTAAAAGGTCAAAAGCCATACAGACATTCCGGATAAATGGACGCCCCGCTTCAGTAACGCGAAGTGTAGCGTTCTTAGTATCCACCAGTCCGTCTAATTTCATCTCTTCCAGATGGTCCAGGACGAGGTCGAGTTCGTCAAATTTCATGGAATCCTCCTCCCAGGATGTCTCCAGCCTGCACATCAAGTTAAGGATGTGGCGGCGGATTACCAAATCTTCCCTGTTGAGGATATGCCCCCTGTATATAGGGATGATCCCATTCTCAACAAGGTGCTGGTATTCCTCAATACTCTTGACATTCTGGGCAAAACCATACCAGCTGTCACTGATACTGGAGGCTCCCAGCCCGATCATCAACTGGGTCTTTGAAGCCGTATATCCCATAAAATTCCGGTGCATTCTCTTCTCGGTGAACGACTTGTACAGGCCGTCTGTCTGGAGGGAAAAATGATCCATGCCGATCTCGAAGTATCCCGCCTCCGTAAGTCGTTTTTTCCCGTACTCATACTGCATTCTCTTAGCCTCGGGAGAGGGCAGGTCCTCGTCCCTGAATCCCCTCTGTCCGTTCCCTTTCATCCACGGAACATGGGCGTAGCTGTAAAAAGCCAGCCTGTCTGGCAGCAATTCCAGGGTCCGGGCCATGGTCTCCTCAATGTCCTCTATCCTCTGGTGAGGCAAGCCAAAGATCAGGTCGTGCCCCACAGAAGTATAGCCGATCTCCCTCGACCATTCGGTGACCTTTTTCACGTTTTCATAGGGTTGAATCCTTGAAATAGCCTTCTGTACCTTTACGCTGTAATCCTGCACCCCGTAACTTACCCTTCGGAAACCCAGGTCGTATAAGGTCTGCAGGTGTTCCCGTGTGGTGTTATTGGGGTGTCCTTCAAAACTGAATTCACAATTTTCATCTAACTCCGCTTTGCGGAAGAGACCTTTTATCAGCATGCCGAGGTGTTCGGGTGAAAAGAAGGTGGGGGTTCCTCCTCCCAGGTGCAATTCCTTTATTTTGGGCTTTGAAGGAAAAAGATCGCAGTACAATTGCCATTCCCTTAGGATGGATTTGATATACGGGATCTCTACTTCATGCCTTTTGGTGATGCGTTTGTGGCAGCCGCAAAAAGTACACATGCTCTCACAATAGGGCAAATGGATATACAGGCTTATCCCTTCTTTCTCGTTGCTCTCCTCAAAGCTCCTTTTCACGGATTCTTTCCAGGCCTTACCGGAGAATGTATTGACATCCCAGTAAGGTACGGTGGGATAACTGGTGTACCGGGGACCCTGAACATTGTACTTTTGGATCAGATTGTTCATAGAAATCGATTTCTTTCAAAAATACACAGAGCCTGGGAGGTAAAACATGACAAAAATCATCTGAGGTCGATGCCCGTCGAAATAAGATCAGGACAAATCCCGGCGAAAACTGCTAATACGTATCCTTTATCCAGGTATAGGGGGCCCTTTTTATCCACATCCCGCGCGTAAAATCCGGAAAATCCTGGGGTTCGCCCTTCCTGTTGATGGAAGCTTCTGAAAGAGGGGTTACCGCACTCCAGGCTGCCGCGTCATAGGCATCCATCGGAGGGGCCACATTGGCCTTGGCAGATTCCACAAAGGCGTTGAGTACGAAAAAGTCCATGCCCCCATGACCCGCACCGGCGGCGTATTCCCCGTACTTCTGCCAAAGGGGGTGGTCGTATTTCTCCAGCCAGGCGGTCGCCTCATCCCACTTATGGGGCTCAGACATGCCTTCAACATACATGCGATTCCCATCGACTTCCCACAACCCGTTAGCCCCCTGCACCCTGAATCCAAGGGAATAAGGCCTGGGCAGGTTGCAGTCGTGCGTAATGATGATCGTCTCACCCCTGGCCGTATCTACAGTCGTGGTGATCACGTCTCCCTGCTTGAATTTTACTTTAGCATTGGGGTGATCCTCTCCCCCCTGCCTGACGATATGATTGTGCAGCCCAATGGCCTTACTCGCATGGGAAGTGAGGGACAGCAGGCGGTTCCCCCTATTGATATCCGCCATCACGGCAACCGGTCCCAGTCCGTGGGTGGGATAGACATCTGCGTTTCTCTTTACGGAATGCAGGGTACGCCAGCGCGCCTCCGAAATGGCCTTTTCACCAAATTCAACCCCACCACCATAAGGTTGTTTCCCGTTGTTGAATTTCACTTCCCGAAGGTCGTGCTGATACCCGCAACGGAAATGGACCAGTTCGCCAAAGATCCCCTGTTTCACCATATTCAGCACGGCCATGACATCCCTCCTGTAGTTGACGTTTTCCAGGATCATCATGTGGGTGCCGGTGGCCTCATGGGTATTGACCAGGTCCCAGCACTCTTCCAGGGTATTAGCCGCAGAAACCTCAACCCCGGCGTATTTTCCGGCCTTCATAGCATCAACGGTCATTCGGGTATGCCAGAGCCAGGGGGTGGATATTATTACGGCATCCACCTGATCTGAGGCCAGGAGGTTGAGGTAGTCCTGATCGTTCTTTCCATAAATCTGTGCCCTGGATTTTCCCATTTCCCTGATCAGGGCTTCACAAAGGGTGATCCGATCCGGGTCGATATCACAGATGGCCGTCACCCTGACGTCCTTCCGCTGCAGCAGGTTCCTGAGGTGGTTCGTCCCCCTGAGCCCCACACCGATGAGACCGATCCTCAGTTCTTCTTTCAGGGTTGATTGCTGCATGCCTGCCATATATTGCGGCAGGATACTCATTCCCGCCCCCGCGATGGCCGTATTTCGGATAAACTCCCTTCTGCTTGTCATGTCCTTTTGATTTGATGGGTTGCTCGTCGATGAAAATAGGAAATTCTCCCTGTCCCCCTTCGTATTCTTGTGTAAAAACTTATTTTTGGGCCCAAAGAAAAACAGATGACCTTATTACTGATGGCCGCCGGCAGAGGTAGCCGATACGGAGCCCTCAAACAGTTCGACGGGCTTGGACCCAGGGAAGAATTCCTGATGGAGTTCAGCATATACGATGCGCTGGAGAATGGCTTCGACCATATTGTCGTGATCACCCAGAAGGACAATGTCAGTTTCCTGCAGGAATACTTGTCGGCCAGGATCCCGGACAAAGTGAAACTCGATGTGGTCTCCCAGGACCTCAACGATCTTCCGGAAGGAGTTTCCTACTCCGGAGAAAGGGCAAAACCCTGGGGCACCGCCCATGCCGTTTGGTCTGCCAGAAAGGTTATCAACGGACCTTTTTCCGTCATCAACGCAGACGATTACTACGGGAAGAAGGCCTTCGAAAATGCAGCGGGATTTGTTGAGCAGGATAAGGAGAACAACTCCTTTGGCCTGGTCGCTTACACGCTGAAGGACACGCTTTCCCCTTACGGCTCTGTCTCCAGAGGAGTATGTGAACAGGAAGGGAAATACCTGAGTTCGGTACAGGAGCGGACGGAGATCGCAGAAGGAGAAAACGGGATCGTAGATGCCGATTCGGGAATAGAATTTACGGGAGACGAACTCGTCAGCATGAACTTCTGGGTATGCAGACCCTCTGTTTTCGACCGGATCGAGCAGGACCTCAGAAGCTTTATCGCAAAAGGGGAGAACCTCGAAAAAGGGGAAGTCTACCTGCCCTTTGTCATCCAGGCGATGTTGCAGGAAGGCGCTACCCGCGTGGAAGTCATTCCCTCTGAAAGTATGTGGTTCGGGGTCACCTATGCCAACGACAAGGAAACTGCCATGGCCCATCTCAGAAAGATGACAGAGGAAGGACAGTACAGGTCGCCACTCTGGAACTAACCGGTAAGACTTTATTTCCATGGGAGGTATTACTCCGGAAATGGCCCTGGATCATTTTGTGATCGAAAGAAAAACCTACGGGGTAAAACCTCTGTCTACGGGCTATATCAACGATACCTACACCATCTTTGACGGAAATATCCCGGTTTTTCTCCTTCAGCGCGTAAACCAAAAGGTTTTTCATGACATTCCCGGACTCATGGAGAATCTGGAGGCTGTTTTACCCGCTCTCAAAGGCAGGGGCTATCACCCCGTATCCTTCTACTACACCAAGGCACGTCATCCTTATTACCGGGATAAAAATGGGCAGTACTGGCGCCTGATGTCCTTTGTCTCAAACGGGTTTTCCTTTGATTTTACGACCGACCCGGATATCGCCTTTGAAGCGGGCAGGATCCTGGGAACATTTCACGGACTTACTGAAAAAATCACCCCGGAATCGATCAAAGAAATATTAGTCGGTTTCCACGACCTCAGCAAAAGGGAAGAAGAATTTAAAACGGCCCTGGAGAATGCTTCAGAGGAAAGGAAACAAAAAGCCCGGAAAGAGATCACTTTGGCAAACGTTCTGTTAGGGGAATTAAAGGAGGATAAGACCACGGACCTTCCCCTCCGAATTTGCCACAATGACGCCAAACTCAATAATTTTTTGTTCTCTTCTGAAACTGGGAAAGGGCTGTGCCTGGTCGACCTGGATACCATCATGCCGGGCTACCTCCACTATGACCTGGGGGATGCGATCCGGACCCTGGCCAACCCCCATCCGGAGGATGAGCGGGATTTGGAAAAGATCACTTTCGATCTGGACATGATCAAGACCTTCCTGAGAGGGATTCGGGAAAGCAGGCTGGAACTCAGTGAGGGCGAAAAACGCTCCATCCCCTATGGTGCGATCCTCATGCCTTTTTTGCACGGGATCAGGGCGCTTACGGATTATCTGCAGTACGACCGCTACTATAAGGTTACCTACCCGGAGGAAAACCTCAACCGTTCCAAAAGCCTTTTGGCAGTGGCGCGAAAAGCCCTGGAGAACAGATCGGCGGTCGATGCGATCGTGAAAGAAGTTTTTTGAGAATCGAATAGGCTATTTGAATGCCTGATGACCGGTAATGTCTGCCCCAGTGATCAGGAGATGGATGTCATGGGTCCCCTCATAGGTAATGACCGATTCCAGGTTCATCATATGCCTCATGATGGAATATTCTCCGGTAATGCCCATTCCGCCCAGTACCTGCCGCGCTTCCCTGGCGATCTTGATCGCCATCTCCACGTTGTTCCTTTTGGCCATGGAAATCTGGGCCGTGGCAGCCCTTCCCTCGTTCTTCAATTGCCCCAACCTGAAGGCGAGCAACTGGGCCTTGGTGATCTCGGTGATCATCTCGGCCAGTTTCTTTTGCTGCAACTGTGTGGCTGCTATAGGCTTGCCGAACTGTATCCTCTCCTTGGCGTACCTCAGGGCGGTATCATAACAGTCCATGGCCGCACCTATCGCCCCCCAGGCAATCCCGTAGCGGGCAGAATCCAGGCACCCGAGCGGGGCTCCCAGCCCGTTCTTGCCGGGCAGGAGGTTCTCTTTGGGAACTTTTACATTGTCGAAGATCAACTCTCCTGTGGCCGAAGCTCGCAGAGACCATTTATTATGGGTCTCAGGGGTTGAAAATCCTTCCATTCCCCTCTCGACGATCAGGCCGTGAATCCGTCCCTCCTCGTTCTTGGCCCAAACGATGGCGATGTCGGCAAAGGGAGAATTGGAGATCCAGAGTTTTGCCCCGTTGAGCAGAAAATGGTCGCCTTTGTCCTTGAAGTTGGTGGTCATCCCACCGGGATTGGAACCGTGGTCGGGCTCCGTAAGTCCGAAGCAACCCATCAGTTCACCCGTAGCGAGTTTGGGCAGGTATTTCTTTCGCTGCTCCTCTGTTCCGTAAGTGTAAATGGGATACATAACCAGGGAGGATTGAACGGAAGCTGTAGAACGCACCCCACTGTCTCCCCTTTCAATCTCCTGCATGATCAGTCCATAGCTGATCTGGTCTAATCCTGCTCCTCCATACTCCTCCGGGATATAAGGGCCAAAAGCCCCGATCTCCGCCAGACCTTTGAGGATCTGGGTGGGGAATTCTGCCTTCTGTGCAAACTCCTCGATGATGGGCGATACATCCCGCTTCACCCATTGGCGGGCGGCATCCCGAACCAGCAGGTGCTCCTCGCTCAAAAGATCGTCCAGGTTGTAATAATCAGGTGCTTCAAAAAGGTCGGGCCTCATAGGTGAAAATTTTGTCAAAGGTACTCAAAGTAAATCATGGATAAAACAGATTATCGGAGTAAAACAATGCATTAATTCTCCTCTTCACGATTGAGATAACGCGCCAGGAGGGAATGGAAATGGTGTACCCCTTTCTCCCTGGCCGGGGAGAAGCGGCCTGCCTGATAAAAGCGGGAACGAATCCCCTTGTGAACGCCTTCCACCACAGCTTCATCTTCCATCTCCACCTTGTCCAGTCCGGTCCCCGCACCCTTGTCGAGTTTAGAGGGATCGCATACATAGGTCAGGAAGGACACCCTGGTCCGGGACAGGTCGATGGGGTTTACAAGGTTGACCGAGCAGCCCCAGGGGTAAAAATTGAACATCATATTGGGATAGACCCAGAAGTAATAGGCAGCCACTTTTTTGCCGCGGTCCATATGACCTTCCGGCAGGTCGAAGACCTCATCCGTTCCCTCGGCGTAGCCGATCTGCAGGTTGCAGTGGTCGTACAGAACTGTCTCGTAGTTCCCGTAATCGAGTACCGCATCGAGATCCTCGTGAACAAAGGGGATATGGAATCCCTCGAGGTAATTGTCACAATAGAGGGCCCAGTGGGCGTGGATCGTATAATCCTTGTCCCTTGTTACATCCCTTTTAAATTTGTCCAGGGGCATAAATCCCACGCGTTCCTCCATGCGATCGATCACCGATTGAAAGTCGAATGCCGGCCTGAGCCCCGCGAAGAGGAAGGGACCCCATCGACGCACGGGAAAAGAATGAAGGTCGTCGCAGGGTCTGGGAAAATCAAGGGTTTCCCCAAATTCCGGCATGAATTCGAATTTGCCGTCCAGGCCGAAACGCCTGCCGTGATACCCGCAAACCAGTTTTCTGTACTTACCTTCATTCTCCACGACCAGGTTCCCCCGGTGGGTGCAGACATTGCTCAGGCAGTGTATTTTGCCTTCCCCGTCTTTTGACAGCAACAAGGGTTCATCGAGAAAGCCAGGGAGGAGGGTTGAAGGAGCCGCGTGGCCCTTTTCTAAAAGGCCGGTTGTATCGCCTATCCACTGCCAGGACCGGTAAAATACCTTTTCCCTCAAGGCTTGGAATACTTCAGGATGGCGATAAAAACTGGAAGGCAGGGTACTGGCTTTCCGAATATCCGGATCGATAGAGAATTTTGGGATCACAACCCTATTAATTTGTACTTTTAAAAGTATGGAATTCTTTTCGATTAACTGCCCGTCTGATGTCTTCGAAACCTAGTAAGGGCAAATTGGGGATCTGGATGGCCACATCTCTGGTCATCGGAAATATGATCGGAGCGGGCGTCTTTATGATGCCGGCCGCACTTGCAGAATACGGGGGGATCAGCATCCTGGGCTGGCTGGCCTCCTCCATAGGGGCCATTCTGCTCGCCCTGGTCTTCAGCAGGCTTAGTAAAATGGTCCGTGACAATAATGGCGGACCCTACGCATTTGCAAGACATGGGTTCGGAGACTATGTGGGTTTTATGGTTGCTTGGGGGTACTGGATCGCCGTCTGGACCGCGGTCGCAGCCCTCTCCATCGCCTTTGTCAGTGCGATGAGTATTTTTTTTCCGGTTTTGAATCAGGAGCCTGTGGTGGCCCTGATGACAGGCCTTTCTGCCATATGGTTCCTCAGCTGGGTCAACTCGAGGGGAGTTCGGTCCTCCGGAAAAATGCAGGTACTGACCACCATTCTTAAACTTTCTCCCATTCTGGTAATCATACTCGGAGGTTTTTTCTTTTTTAATGCGGATAACTTTATTCCGTTCAATGCCAGTGACACATCCTCCTTCAATGCCATTGCCATTACTGGGACCATGACTCTTTATGCCTTCCTCGGTCTCGAATGTGCCACGATCCCGGCAGATAATGTCAAGGACCCGGTAAAGACCATCCCCAGGGCTACCCTTCTCGGAACATTGATCACTACCGCGGTGTATATCCTCGGTACCGTTGTGGTCATGGGTCTCGTTCCACTCGATAAATTGACGAATTCTCCGGCTCCCTTTGCCGATGCGATGAAAGTCATGACAGGGGAAACTGGAAGTTATATCGTGGCCGGAGGTGCTGCCATTGCAGCCTTCGGCGCCCTGAACGGTTGGATCCTGATCCAGAGTCAGCTGGCCAGGGCCATCTCCCATGATGGGCTTTTCCCTAGGATATTTAAAAAAGAAAATTCTAATGGGGTCCCAGTCTGGGGAATTGTCATTGGCAGTGCTCTCAGTTCTCTGGTCATGCTCATGAATTACACAGAAGGATTGGTGGAACAGTTCAAATTTATTATCCTCCTCTCTACCCTATGCACCCTTGTACCTTATCT
>NZ_JBFGBM010000040.1:0-15515 GCF_041567615.1 Muriicola sp. | reverse complement strand
GTAATACGTCAGGTCCTGGGCGATCAGGATGAGTTCCTTCACCCCTTTGGCGGCCAGGTGTTCCGCCTCCCTTACCAGGTCTTCCACAGGAGTACTTCGGTGTTTCCCCCGCATCAGGGGGATGGCGCAAAACGAACAGGGACGGTCGCATCCCTCGGCTATCTTCAGATAAGCGTAGTTTTTCGGGGTGGTGGTCAGGCGTTCCCCCAGCAGCTCATGCTTGTAATCGGCGCCCAGTGCTTTTAGTAAATTAGGCAGGTCCGTGGTCCCGAAATAGGCGTCCACATCCGGGATCTCCTTCTGCAGATCGGGTTTATAGCGCTCGCTCAGGCAGCCGGTCACAAAGACCTTTTCTACCCTGCCTTCTTCCTTTTGCTTGACGAAGTCCAGGATGGTATTTACGCTTTCCTCCTTGGCGTTGGCGATAAAGCCGCAGGTATTGATCACTACGATGTTACCCTCCTCCTCATGTACCACCTCCTTGTCATTGGCCCGCAGCTGACCCATCAGTACCTCCGAGTCGTAGACGTTCTTGGAACACCCCAGAGTGACCACATTAATCCTGTTCTTTTTACGGGTTTTTGTACGCATGGCTGAAAATGAGGTGCAAAAATACGATTTAGAAGAGCATCCTCAACAGGTACGATCGTGATTTATTTATATCCCTCCGGGATTTTCCTCGCCTTGCTGGCCTTTTCGTAAGCTGCCCCAAGCCTCAGGAGTTTGGGCTCTTCAAAGGATTTTGCGATAAAGGTAAGGCTGATGGGTTCCCCATCTGCTTTATAGCCCATGGGCACTGTAAGGGCGGGGTATTTCGCCACCGCCGCATAAGCCGCATGATAGTTGTTGATCGAGAGGATAGCATCCAGCTTATAGGAATCCATAGCCTCATTGAAATAGGTCCTGGTGCTGTTTTCCAGGTCTGACTTGATCCGCTGCAGTTCTTCGGC
The DNA here is from genome assembly GCF_041567615.1 of Muriicola sp. GTDB lineage: Bacteria > Bacteroidota > Bacteroidia > Flavobacteriales > Flavobacteriaceae > Muriicola. Next base: position 14,565 of record NZ_JBFGBM010000040.1, on the reverse strand, counting down.
AGAAGTGCTATCCGTTACCACGGCTTCCAGCCTGGCCTGGCCGTAAGGAATTCGGACCATAGTATCCAGGAGGTTAAAATCCATGATGTCCCGAACCGTTCTTACAGTCACGGCCTGGGTATCCCTGACGTTCTTTGCGATATAGGCCGGGAGGTCTGCCTTCATATCCAGGTTCAGGATGCTCAGGAAACCGTCGAGGGGAATGGCCGGGGGCTCCAATTCCGCGATCTCAGCCCCCCGGGATTTTAAAAATTCGAGGGTCTCTCTGTAAATACTGTCTCGTTCAATCAGATTGGTAAAAGCTCCAAACCGCTTACCCTTCAGGTCTTCTTGCCCCAACTTTTCAGTCCAGCCAGCGCTGTACGCCTTTTTAACGGAACTGGGATCCTCAGGATCCTGGCCCAGCATGGCATCGAGCAGGATGGCATTGTCCACCACATTTCGGGTCATAGGGCCGGGCGTATCCAGGGTGCTGGAAATGGGTACAATCCCGGATCTGCTCAGGAGTCCGATCGTAGGTTTGAGTCCCACAACGGAATTCTGGCTTGACGGGGAAAGAATGGAACCGGAAGTCTCCGTACCCACTGCTGCCACTGCGTAGTTTACCGCCATGGAAGTACCACTACCTGAACTGGACCCTCCCGTCTCAAAGATCCTCCGGCCATAAGGGTTCAGGGTCTGCCCCCCGTAGGCACTGTAGCCCACAGGGCATCCGTCGCAGAGGTAATAGGCCCATTCGCTCAGGTTGACCTTCCCCAGGATAAGAGCACCATGCGACTTAAGTTGTTCCACAATAAACGCATCCGAGGTGGTGTTATCCTTAAAGGCAAGCGCTCCCGCCGTGGTCTTCATCCCTTCTGTATCTATATTGTCCTTCAGGAGGACCGGCATGCCGTAGATGGGATGTTGGCCTTCTCCCCGCTCGCTGTCACGCTTCCTGGCTTCTTCCAGGACCTGTTCATTCAGAGCGATGATCGTGTTCAGGGTCGTTTTATTGTCGAGCTCATAGTCGTAGATCCTCCTGAGATAGAACAGGGTAAGCTCCTCATAGGTCAGTTTCCCTTCCTCAACTGCTTTCTGCAGGGAAGGAATATCCTGCTCCAGGATGATCGGTTTCAGGCTCTCATATCGTGCTGAGGAAAAAGCATTCACCTCTTCGTAGAGGGGCAGGAAGATATCGTTCTTGTCCAGGATCTTCGACTGTATGAGCTTGTACCTCATCCTGGGGTTTTCATGGTTCTGATTGGCGGCAACTTCGGCCGAATCGTTGTAGGGGGTCCACAGGGTCACCTCCTCATTTGAAGTGGCAGTTTGCTTACATCCCAGGAAGATCAGAATTGCGGCCAGACCCACCGTCCATCCTATTATCTGTTTTCCTTTTCCCATTTTTTCCATTTTTTCACGTTTTCCCGGTTCATTCTAACGAACTCATCCTTCCCTTCGGCCTCGGCCAGCTGGAGGGAGCGTTCTGCGGAACTGATAGCCCCTTTATAATCGCCCAGGCTTGCCTGAAGAAGCGATCTTACCCTGTAAAAATAATACGTATCCCCACCCAGGTCAATGGCTTTTTCCACGTATTCCAGGGCTTTTTCAGACTCAAGCCCTTCCTCCTGCAGGTACCTCGCGGCCTCGTAATAGGTCTGGGCGGTCGGATCCTCTTCCAGGCTGATACCGATCGTATCGAGCATGGTCTTTCGGGTGTCTACCTCCAGGGGGATATTCACCGCGGTATATCCCCATTTCCAATTCATCCGGGCCCCATTGTGATGGATAGAATCAAAGCTGATCAGGAAATTCTCCTGCCACTCGGCTTCATTTCGGGGTGTCACCTCTATCCTGAAAACATCTTCTGAAGGATCATAGGCCGTCCGGCCGTCTCCCCAGTGGGAGGTATTTCGGTGGAAGGCGACTTCCCAGGTAGCTTCTTCCGGAAACGCATACAGGGCATAGGTACCCGGTTCAAGCGTATTTCCGAGGATACTGACCTCCGTATTTGTCGTGAATTTGGTCGATTCGTTGGCCCCTACCCGCCAGATTCGGCCGTAAGGAACGAGTCCGCCGAATACCTGTCGCCCCCTCACCGCCGGGCGTGAATACTCCACGGTAATAGTAGTCAAGCCAATATCCTGGGACACGGATGAAGATGGACTGGCTCTAGGATGGCGGATCTGCCCGCTGATCGTAGCTGAAAACAGGAGCAGGACAAAAGTTCCGATGCCGCAATACGATCTCAACTGAAAAAGGAGTCTACGAATTCAAATTTATTAAAGACCTGAAGGTCTTCCAACCGTTCCCCTACCCCTATGTATTTTACAGGGATCTGGAACTGGTCTGAAATCCCGATGACCACGCCTCCTTTGGCTGTCCCGTCGAGCTTGGTCACAGCCAGGGAACTTACTTCCGTAGCCTTGGTAAACTGCCTGGCCTGCTCAAAGGCGTTCTGCCCGGTCGAGCCATCCAGGACCAGGAGCACCTCATGGGGTGCGTCGGGGATCACCTTTTGCATCACCCGTTTTACCTTGCTCAGTTCGTTCATCAGGTTCACCTTATTGTGAAGCCGGCCCGCGGTATCGATCAGGACCACGTCGGCGTTCTTGGCAATAGCTGCACTCAGGGTATCAAAAGCCACCGAAGCGGGATCGCTACCCATCTTCTGCTTTACAATGGGAACGTCTACGCGGTCTGCCCATACCTGCAACTGGTCAATGGCCGCCGCCCTGAAAGTATCGGCAGCACCCAAGACCACGGAGAATCCCTTCTCTTTGAACTGGTGTGCCAGTTTGCCGATGGTCGTGGTCTTACCGACCCCGTTCACCCCCACTACCATGATCACATAGGGCCTTTTCCCTTCCGGAAGCTCAAAATCAGTCGCCTCCCCCCTATGCGTCTCAGAAAGCAATCCTGCGATCTCCTCCCTGAGGATACGGTTGAGTTCATCCGTACCCATATATTTATCGGCAGCCACCCGATTCTCGATGCGCTCTATGATCTTCAGGGTGGTATCAACGCCTACGTCGGAGGTAACCAGGACTTCTTCCAGGTTGTCCAGGACGTCATCGTCCACACGGGATTTGCCGGCAACCGCCTTTCCCAGTTTGGAAAAGAAACTGGTCTTGGTCTTTTCCAGGCCTTTGTCGAGGCTCTGTTTCTTCTCGGAGGAAAATATTTTTTTAAAAATGCTCATGGGAAGTCAATCCTTGGAAGCACCAAATATAAGAAATAAAAAAAGCCGCTTACTTTGAGCAGCGGCTTTATTCTTATGGGTTTTAAGGCTACTTTTTAGCCAGCCATTCGTTCACCATTTCAGGGGACATCACGGATTCAACAAAGGTATAGGCACCGCTCTTGGGCGATTTTACCATTTTGATCGCTTTTGTCAGTCTCTTGGAACTTCCTTGCAGGGTTGCTACAGTCTTCTTAGCCATGTCTTCTTACTTTATCTCTTTGTGAACGGTCATTCTTTTCAGAATGGGATTGTACTTTTTGATCTCCAGACGATCCGGAGTATTCTTCTTGTTCTTCGTGGTGATGTACCTGGAAGTTCCGGGCATTCCGGATTCCTTGTGCTCGGTACACTCTAGGATTACCTGAACTCTATTTCCTTTCTTTGCCATTGTATCCTGGTATTGGGCTTATTTTATCATTCCGTTCTGACGGGCTTCCTTGAGCACCGCAGAAATTCCTTTTTTGTTTATACTCTTAAGAGCCCTGGCAGAAACCTTGAGGGTAACCCAACGGTCTTCTTCCGGGATGTAGAACCTTTTTTTGGAAAGATTTACATCAAATCTCCTCTTGGTCTTGTTGATCGAAAAAGAAACGTTATTTCCGAACATCGCCCTCTTCCCGGTAATTTCACAAACTTTTGACATGCCGCTCTTTTTTACATGATTTTAAACAGGTCGCAAATTTACGTCATTTTCACGGAAGCGCAAAAATCTTTCTCAGAATTTTAAAATTTCCTTCTGCAACATTTCCAGGGCCTTATGAACACCTTTCTGTACGATCCTCACCCGGTGGTTACCCATCCTAAAAGATTCCACCACCGTACCCTTCTCGCTGGCGATGGCGATAAAAACCGTTCCGACAGGCGCGTCTGAGTCCCCTTTCGTGGGACCTGCATTCCCAGTGGTAGCGATTCCGAAATCAGCCTTCATGATCCTCCGAATGTTCTCCGCCATGGCAGAGGCCACTTCGGCACTTACCACAGAGTGTTTCTCTATAAGTTCCCCGCTCACCTGCAACAGTTCCATTTTGGTCCTGGTGGCATAGGTCACCATCCCTCCAATAAAATAAGCCGATGCCCCGGGCACGGAGGTGATCTGTTCTGCGATCCTTCCCCCGGTAAAACTCTCGGCCGTCGCCATGGTAAGCTGCTTTGAGGTCAGCAACTTCCCGACGATGGCCTCCAGAGTACCCGATTCTTCTTCCCCCGAGATGATATCGCCAATGGCGGCATACAACTTGTCTGCTACCTCCTTGATCCCTTCCTCCAGCAGGGTCTTATCCCCTCCTTTGGCCGTAAGCCGTAACCTCACCTTTCCCAGGTTGGGGAGGTATGCCAGTTTGATGTAAGGTGGGAGGGAATCCTCGATGTCAGCGATGCGTTCGGCAATGGCACTTTCGCCCAGCCCATAGGTCATCAGGGTCTTATGGAGAATGTAAGGCCTGCTAAAACGGGCTGCAATCCCCGGCAATACGTGTTTCGCCATCAGTTCCTTCATTTCAAAGGGCACCCCGGGAAGCGAAATATACACCCGGTCTTTGTGCTCAATCCACATACCGGGAGCGGTACCATGGGCATTGGGAAGCACTTTAGCCCGGGATGGCACCATAGCCTGCCTGCGGTTCACTTCAGAAATAGGGGTGGAGATGTAGGTTCTGAAAAGGTATTCGATATTCTCCAGGACCTCAGGATCCCGGACCAGGGTATCATCGAAGTATTCGCAAAGGGTGAGTTTGGTAATATCGTCCTTGGTAGGACCCAGTCCGCCGGTCATGAGAATGATCTGTGCCCTTCCGGAGGCTTCCTCGAGGGCCTTCAGGATATGGTGCCTTTCGTCCTGTACAGAGGTGATCTGGAATACGGAGATCCCTATCTTGTTGAGTTCAGAAGCAATGTAGGCTGAATTGGTGTCGACGATCTGCCCGATCAGGATCTCATCGCCGATCGTAATGATCTCTGCAAGCATTATACATCAAAGTCTTTTTGCAGCTCGGAAATGACCTGTTGGATATCTTTTTTAAGGGCGGGGAACTTTTCCCTGATCTGATCCATATTGGCCTCGTCCTTACCCAGGGTTTCAATTTCCAGGGCAATAGCCCGGGTCTGCTCCATCCCAAGGATATCGACATTGGGTTTTATCTTGTGGGCGAGTTTATACACATTTTCATAATCCGCCGATTCAATGGCCGTTTCAAGGTCCTCCAGGTCCTGTGGAACCTCTTCCAGGAAAACGGTCACCACTGAAAGGACGAAATCATCATCTCCCTCCGCCATCTCATTCAGTTTATCCAGGCTATAGATCATCTACTTAATTTTTAATCGGAACATTTCCTTCCCTTCCAGTCTTCCCGAAAGGTAATCATTTGGACTCACTTTGCCAACCCCTGCCGGTGTACCGGTAAAGAGGATATCTCCTTTTTTAAGGGTAAAGAACCTGGAGACATAGCTGATCAACTCGTCTATGGCCCAAAGCATCTGAGCCGTGTTACCCTTCTGCACGACCTTCCCATTCAGGGACAGGTCGAATGAGAGATCATTCAGATCACCTAATGTATTTTTCTGAACCCATTTCCCTATCACAGCCGCCCCGTCAAAACCTTTGGCCTTTTCCCAGGGCAGGCCTTTTTCCTTGAGCCGGGCCTGCAGGTCCCTGGCCGTGAAATCTATGCCCAGGCCTATTTCGTCGTAGTACTTTGGCGCAAAACGGGGGTCGATGTGCTTGCCGACCTTCTTGATCTTGACCAGCACCTCCACCTCGTAATGCACATCCTGAGTGAACTCCGGGATATAAAAATCCTGTTCCTTGGGTAGGACTGCAGAATCGGGTTTGATAAAAACCACCGGGTCCGCCGGCCTTTCATTGGACAATTCTGCGATGTGTTCGGCGTAGTTACGGCCTATACAAATAAGTTTCATACGTCAATACCCCTCAGGAAAGCTTGTTGTTGAGTTTGCGCAATTTGATCTGGGTCAGCACTTTTTTGGTGTAAAGGGGAAAATCCGCATTGAGGATCCACCCAAAATACCCCGGTTCTTCTTCCAGGACTTCACTCACTTTTTTCCCTTTGTGTTTCCCAAAGGTGAAGATCTCTTCCTCCTCTTCATCATACCCGATAAAACCGGCAAAATCCGCACTCTGGCGGTAAGTAGAGAAGTCTGCCAGCTTCTTTATGTCATTCTCCAGGTCTGGATATCGCTCCAGCTGTGCCAGGAGCACTTCGTAGGTAGCTTGCGTATCGGCCTTGGCCCCGTGGGCTCCCACCAGGTCCTTGTCGCAGTAGAATTTATAAGCGGCAGAAAGGGTTCGCTGCTCCATCTTATGAAAAATGGTCTGTACGTCTACCGAAACCGTGTTCTTCATGTCAAAATCGACCCCGGCTCTCAACATCTCCTCGGCCAGGAGCGGGATATCGAAGCGATCCGAGTTAAATCCCCCCAGGTCGCAGCCTTTGATGAATTGGTAGATCTCCTTGGAAAGAACGCCAAAAGTGGGTTTGTCGGCCACCATCTCGTTGGAGATTCCGTGTATGGCTACCACGGCTTCCGGGATCTCGCACTCAGGGTTTACCAGCCAGGTGCGCTGTTCCCTGCTGCCGTCTGGCTTTACTTTTAAAATGGAGATCTCAACGATCCTGTCCTTGGCGACATTGGTCCCCGTGGTCTCCAGGTCGAAAAAACAAATGGGTTTGTTGAGGTTCAGTTTCATTTCCTGCTGCTATGAGGGTTCAGGGAGCCCCGATTGGATATTCCTATCAGCTTCAGATCTCCCGATCCATATCCCAGTTTTCCAGGTATTCGGCCACCGCTTTGATAAACATCCCACCCAATGCGCCATTGACCACCCGATGGTCATAACTGTGGGAAAGGAACATCTTGCTGCGGATCCCTATAAAATCGCCTTCTTCCGTTTCAATGACGGAGGGCATCTTGCGAATAGCTCCCAGGGCCAGAATACCGACCTGGGGCTGATTGATGATGGGCGTGCCGAATACACTGCCAAAAGTCCCCACATTGGTCACTGTATAAGTGCCATCTTTGATCTCATCGGGTTTCAGGGCATTGTTACGGGCCCTGTTCGCCAGGTCGTTCACCACTTTGGCCATTCCCACCAGGTTGAGCTGGTCTGCGTTCTTGATCACAGGAACGATCAGGTTCCCATCGGGCAGGGCCGCTGCCATCCCTATATTGATGTTTTTCTTCTTGATGACCGTATCCCCATCCACGGAAATATTGACCATGGGATATTTTTTCAGGGCCTTGGCCACAGCTTCCATAAAAATAGGTGTAAAGGTCAGTTTTTCCCCTTCCCTTTGCTCAAAGCTATCTTTGACCCTGTTGCGCCATTTGACCACATCAGTGACGTCCACTTCTATAAAACTCTGAACATGGGCGGAGGTGGCCACGCTCTCTGTCATATGCTGGGCGATGAGTTTCCCCATACGCGTCATGGGTATGACCTCATCAGCCCCTGAAGCTTGAGCCGTTGTCACCTTATGGGCTACTTCCGGTGCCCTGGTGGGCGACTTTTGTGGTGCGGGTTCAGTCTTTGGAGTTTCCTCCCTTGCCTCCACCTTGCGGCGACCCCCGTTCTTACGGGATTCCACATAGGCTAGGATGTCATTCTTGGTGACCCTGCCTTCAAGTCCCGTACCTGCGATGGCATCAAGTTCTTCCTGGGAAATGGATTCCTCCCTGGCGATATTTTTGACAAGGGGAGAGTAAAACCTCTCCGCCCCGGACTGTACAGGGGGCGTAACGGCTGCTGCTGTTTCCTTCGCCCGGCTCACCTGCTCTTCGATCTCAGCACTAACCGCTTCGGGGACATCTTCCTCTTCGGGCTCAACAGTGGCATCGGGTTCAGAAACCGGTTCGTCTCCGGACTCTGTCTCTATGACGGCCACAACTTCCCCAACCTTTATCACGTCATCCACATTGAAGCGTTTTTCAACAAGCACCCCTTCCACCTCGCTGGGCACTTCAGAATCCACCTTATCTGTGGCGATTTCAAAAACGGCCTCGTCCATTTCAATGGTATCCCCTACCTCTTTGAGCCAGGAGGTCAGGGTGGCTTCGGCTACGCTTTCTCCCATTTGGGGGAGTTTTAGTTCAAACTTTGACATATTGTTATTCAGAGCCTTGTTGAGTTCAATATTTTTGCAAAAATAATATTTTTTCGGTCTGTTTTTTAAATTTTTCCTATTCCGCTAATCTGCCTTCAGGGAGGTCTCGAACGGGATCCTGTGGAGAATACTCCTTCCCAGGGTGATCTCATCGGCGTATTCCAGTTCATCCCCAACGGCAATGCCACGGGCAATGGTAGAGGTCCTTACCTCCCGGTCCTGGATCTGCTTGTAAATGTAGAAATTGGTGGTATCCCCTTCCATGGTGGAACTCATGGCGAAGATCAACTCTCTTATCTCCCCGCTTTTGACCTTTTCCACGAGGGAAGATATATTGAGGTCCTGAGGACCTATCCCTTCCATGGGAGATATCTTTCCTCCCAACACGTGGTAGAGACCGTTGTACTGGCTGGTATTCTCGATGGCCATCACATCCCTAATATCCTCCACTACACAGATCAAACCACTGTCCCGCTTGGGGTTGGCACAAATCTCACACAGTTCCACGTCGGAGATGTTATGACAACTCCTGCAGAATTTGATCTCTTCCCTGAGGCTTTTCAACGCCTGGGTCAACCTTCCGGTTTGAGACTCCGGCTGTTTCAACAGGTGGAGAACCAGTCTGAGGGCTGTGCGCTTCCCCACACCGGGTAGCTGGGACATTTCATATACCGCGTTTTCAAGGAGTTTAGACGAAAATTCCATACCCGCAAAATTACGTACTATTTTTACTTTTTGTACTTTGGGCGGGAAATTAATTCGAATGGATGCCTCCCGTATTCTGCTGCTGATCGGTGCGTATTTCCTGGTGCTGATCGTGATCTCCTACCTTACCGGCCGCAATGATTCCAACACCGATTTTTTCCGTGCCGGTAACAAATCCCCCTGGTTCGTCGTAGCCTTTGGGATGATCGGCGCTTCCCTGTCAGGAGTTACCTTTATCTCCGTCCCCGGGTGGGTGGAAGCCTCCCAGTTCAGTTATATGCAGGTGGTTTTCGGCTACCTGGTAGGTTATTTTGTGATCGCCTTTGTACTCTTACCGATCTATTACCGCCTTAATGTCACCTCCATCTACGAATATCTTCAGGGCAGGTTTGGCGTTGTAAGCTACAAGGTAGGGGCCGTCTCTTTCTTTATCTCAAGGGTTCTAGGTGCCTCTTTCCGCCTCTTCCTGGTTGCCATCGTCCTCCAGCAGTTCGTCTTCGACGCCTGGAATGTCCCCTTTGAACTCACCGTGGTCCTGTCTATACTGCTGATCTGGATCTATACTTTCAGGGGCGGAATTCGCACGATCGTGTGGACCGATACGCTCCAAACCCTGTTTATGTTACTCTCCGTCGGGCTTTCAATCTACTTTATCAATGAAAAACTCGGATGGAATTTTACCGAGTTCCTCGGTTCTGAGGAATTGAAAGAGTACAGCACCGTCTTTTTTACAGAAGATTTCAATCAAAAGAACCATTTTGTAAAATCCTTCCTGGGGGGGATGTTCATCACGATCTGTATGACCGGACTCGACCAGGATATGATGCAGAAGAACCTCACCTGCAAGTCCCTGGGCGATGCCCAGAAGAACATGGTCTCCTTCAGTATCATCCTGATCGTCGTCAATCTGGTATTCCTGTTGCTCGGCGCCCTGCTCTTCATCTATGCCGATCGATACGGGGTGGCCCTTCCCCTGATGGACGGGGAGCCCAAATCGGACCTGCTTTTCCCTGAGATCGCACTCAACAGCGGACTCGGGAGCCTCGTAGCCACCACCTTTATCCTGGGTCTGATCGCCGCTGCGTACAGCAGTGCCGACAGTGCGCTCACTTCCCTCACGACCTCTTTTTGTGTAGACTTCCTCAACATTGAAAAAAGAGAGGCCGGCAGCCAAAAAAGACTCCGGAAAAAAGTACACGTGGGGATGAGCCTTCTGCTGATTATGGTCGTCATCAGCTTTAAATATCTGCTTGACCGGAACGTCATAGACGGACTCCTGACCGTGGCTACCTACACCTACGGGCCTTTGCTGGGACTTTTTGCCTTTGGCATCTTCACCAGATACCAGATCTTCGACCGGCTGGTCTGGGTGGTGGCCGTTTCCTGTGTACTTGTTATCATTGGCTTGTCATACCTTCCGGCCGGTGTGCTCGGGGGATACCAGATCGGGTATGAACTCCTCCCGATCAACGGCCTGATCACCTTTATCGGGCTGTGGCTCATTCGAAAAAGGGTCTGACAGGCGCCTAATGGTATTGCCCGATGGAAAGCATGACCAGGGTGCAGGCCACTTCCACTTTGATATCAGCAGCAGCCAGAAGGTCATAGAATTCAGGGTTCTCAGTCCCTGGGTTGAAGATAACCCTTCGGGGTTTCAGGTTGATCACGGTCTCATAGAACTGCCTTTGCCGCCTGGGATTCATGTAAAGGGTGACTGTATCAACCCCTTCGAATTCATCACAGGAAGTCACAACACGGACCCCGGCCACATGACCTTCCCGAAGGCCGAAGGCGAGTACCTCTTCCCCGGCTTCCACCAGGCGTTTAATCGCGATATGGCTGTAACGATAGGGCTTTAAGGAGGCTCCGAAGACCAGGGTCTTTTTCATGGGTATTTTTCGCTGTTAAAGTGTGTTAAGAAGTGTAACGTACATCGAAAGGTTTCGTCTTTTACACAAAGCTCATTCATTGGAAGGCTGTATTTTTTAAAGTTAATGGTTAGTGTTTAGTGCGGCACTCCAATGATAGAAACCCCGGTGATCCCACCGGGGTTTTGCTTTTAAACAAGCCTGTTTGTCACCATCGGATGATGACACTACCCCAGGTAAATCCGCTGCCGAAAGCTGCGAGCACGACCAGGTCACCCTCCTTGATCTTGCCTTGCTCCCAGGCTTCCGTCAGGGCAATAGGGATGGAAGCGGCCGTCGTATTACCGTATTTCATTATGTTGTTGTAGACCTTGTCATCGGGAAGTCTGAACTTGTGCTGGATAAACTGGGAGATACGCAAGTTTGCCTGGTGAGGGATCAGCATATCGATATCCTCCACCTTGAGATCGTTCTTCTCCAATCCTTCCATGATCACTTCAGAGAAGCGAACCACGGCATTTTTAAAGACAAACTGACCATTCATGTAAGGATAGTAGGATTCGTCGTCGGGGTCGTTGTCCTTGAGGATGTCAGTGACCCATCGGTGCCCGATCCCAGGCGCCAGGAGGGAGAGTTCTTCCGCGTGTTTACCCTCGGAATGCAGGTGGGAAGAAAGAATCCCCTTTTTGGGGTCCTCCTCCCGGGTTAGTACGGCAGCACCGGCCCCGTCACCAAAAATAACAGACACTCCCCTACCCCTGGTGGTAAAGTCGAGCCCCCCGGAATGCAATTCGGAGCCGATGACGAGAATATTCTTATACATACCGGATTTGATATACTGGTCGGCTACAGACACTGCATAGACAAATCCCGAACACTGGTTCCTCACATCCAAAGCCCCCACGGTTTTGATGTCCAGATCACGCTGCACCAGTACCCCGGGTCCCGGGAAGTAATAATCCGGGCTCAACGTGGCAAAGATGATGAAGTCGATCTCGTCTTTATCGATCCCGGCTCTTTCAATGGCCTTCTTCGCAGCATTGACCCCCATGGAGGTAGTGGTATCCTTTCCCCTGACCACATGCCTTCGCTCCTGTATACCCGTGCGTTCCTGTATCCAGGAATCGCTGGTATCCATCAACTTGGAGAGGTCGTCATTGGTGACCACATGATCGGGTACGTAAAAACCCAGACCCGATATTCTAGAATTGTACATATAGGATGAGTTTAATATAGACAAGGGAGTAGTGCCCCGTCCTTTGTTTAGTTTCGTTTTTCTAAAATACCGATTCTTATTATGCTTACCTAAAGAATATGTAAAAGATTGAAATGGACCATGAGATCGGGAACAGAAGAATTTATCATGGGGTGGATAAAATCAGCTTTATGTAGTAACTTATCCCGGCAAAAAAACAAACCCCATGAAACTCAATTTGAAAGGAATTCTCTTACCCCTCTTGGCTGCAGCCCTGCTCAGCCCTGTCTCCGGATATTTCCAGGAAAAACTCACCTATCAGCAACCTTCCCAGGAGATCCTGGACCTGGTGAATGCTCCCCTGGCTCCCGTGGTCAGAATGACAGATAACGGGAAACACATGCTGCTGCTCTACCGGGATACGTACAAGACCATTGCCGAACTCTCAGAAACCGAGATGCGGCTTGCCGGACTTAGGATCAATCCTGTCACCAATATCGGTAGCCGGACCAACTACTACAACAATATCATGGTGAAAGCACCATCAGACAGGGAAGCAATCCAGGTAAAAGGGTTGCCGGACAATCCCAGGCTGGCCAATTTCAGTTTTTCCCCTGACGAGTCCATGGTCGCCGTCACCAATACTACGGCAGAAGGAGTAGAGGTCTGGGTACTCGACCTCGACAAGGCAGAGGTAAAAAAGATCACCGGAGCCTCTGTGAATGCCAACTTGGGCGATGTGATCAACTGGTTCAAGGACGGGTCGGCCCTGCTCGTAAAAATGCTACCCGACTCCCGCCAGGAACTGATTGACCAGGCGGAAGCCGTACCGGAGGGACCTACCATCTCCACTAATGACGGCAAAAAAGCACAGAACCGTACCTATCAGGACCTGCTTTCCAATCCTGCAGATGAATTCAATTTTGAGCAACTTGCCTTGTCTGAGCTTTACAAAGTAGACCTCGAAGGGAATAAATCCCTGTGGAAACCGGCTGCCATGTACCGATCCATCAGTTTTTCTCCTGATGGGAAATACGTCATGGTCGTCACTGTGGAACAGCCATTCTCCTACCTGGTGCCCTATTACCGTTTTCCATCGACAACCACCATCTATTCCCATACGGGCGATCGGGTCCATACCCTGCTGAAGGTCCCTCTTATAGAAGACCTTCCCAAAGGCTTTATGGCAGAGCGCAAAGGAATGCGGGATCTCAGCTGGCGTGCCGATAGGGGAGCAACCCTGGTCTATGCCGAGGCCCTGGACGAAGGGGATCCCGAAGTGGACGTACCTTTCAGGGACGCGGTCTACCAGCTCGAGGCCCCTTTCACAGGTAAGGGCACAGAAATCCTCAGGACCATCAACAGATTCCGCTATATCTCATGGGGAAAGGACAACCTGGCAGTGGCCTATGATTCCTGGTGGAATACCCGCAATACCAAGACCTACGTCTTTGATCCTTCAAAACCCGGGAAGGAACCGGTGGTACTATTCGACCGGAATTACCAGGACGTTTACAGTGATCCCGGTTCTTTCGTAACCAAACGAAACGAGTACGGGGCCCAGGTACTCAGCCTTGACAGCAGGGGTAATGCCTACCTGCTGGGAGAAGGGTATTCGGAGAATGGGCAATTCCCCTTTGTGGACCGGATGAACCTGAAGACCCTGAAAAAAGAAAGGATGTATCAATCCAAACTCACCGATCAGAAAGAAGACCTGCTCGACTACCATGTAACTGATGATGAATTGCTGGTGAGGATCGAATCAAAAAATACGTATCCGAATTACTACTACAAACACCTCAAAAAAAGAAAAGGGCCTACCCAGCTCACCTTTTTTGAAAATCCTTTTAAAAGTATACAGGAGGTGCATAAAGAAGTGATCACCTATACCCGGGAAGACGGATTGGAACTCAGCGGCACCCTGTATCTGCCTGTAGGCTATGACCGGGGTTCCGGAGAAAAAATGCCTATGATCCTCTGGGCGTATCCCAGGGAATACAAGGACAAGAACAGTGCCTCCCAGAATACCCAGAACCCGAATGAATTCACCTATCCCTACTGGGGTTCTCCGGTGTACTGGGTGACGAAGGGCTATGTGGTGCTGGACGATGCGGCCTTCCCGATCATAGGAGAAGGGGAAGAACAGCCCAATGATACCTTCAGGGATCAGCTGGTAGCCAATGCAAAAGCAGCCATAGACGCGGTAGACGCCATGGGGTATATAGATCCATCACGCGTGGCTGTGGGCGGACACAGCTATGGTGCCTTCATGGTCGCTAATCTGCTGTCTCACTCCGATCTCTTTGCTGCCGGTATTGCCCGAAGCGGGGCCTATAACCGTACCCTGACCCCTTTCGGATTCCAGAGTGAGGAACGCAATTACTGGGAAGCCCCGGAGGTCTATTACACCATGTCTCCCTTTATGCATGCCGAAAAGATGAAGACACCCCTGTT
>NZ_JBFGBM010000039.1:0-15619 GCF_041567615.1 Muriicola sp. | reverse complement strand
TTTTTACTGACGATAAAGGACCCGTTCTTAAAGTTGACCACATACCCTTCAAGGGCTGTGAGCTGATCAGGGGTGGCATTTTCCAGGTCGAAGGACGGAAAGATCACATAGTTGGCCACTCGTGGAAAAGGACCTGTTGCCTCTGTCGTGAATTTGACAGGAGGGAGTCCTAGGCTCTCAAAATCGGTGCCTTCCGGCAACCCTTCCACGGTGAAACCAAACTCATAGTCCTGGCCATATTCAATTTGGACATCGTTGGCGGCTATATTGATCGCGATGGTCCCGGGATCCAGCAGGAAGATAGGATTCGACTTTCCTCCGTCGCCTCCCAGTGGCGTAGTAGAATTCGTAAACACCGTCACCGGGTCATTCCCTGTGAAGGGACCTACAAGGACCTTGAGCTCTGTTGGGTTCTCAGGATCATAGAAGGTGATGGGCAGCTCGTCTTCCCCAAACAAAACGGTAGGGTCCTCAGGAAAATAGTCCCCGTTGATCGTAAGTTCGAATTCGTCTGCGCTCACCACTGAACCTTCGGGAGAGGTAAAGGCTATATTGAATCCTGAAATGAACCCGGTCTGGGCCGCGATATTCTTGAAAGCCGCAAGGGCATCCATCACCCCGTCGCCTAGCTGGGCCTCATTGCCCACTTTAACGGCATTATCCTTAAATAGTTGCAGGACATCAACGGGATTACCAGGCCCGTACCAGGAAGGAAGGGCCGACTCCATAAGGGCAAAGGCCGAAGCCACATGCACCACGGAGGCAGAAGTGCCGAAAAAATTCTTAAACGGATCCCCGTCTACGGGAATTCCCCCAACTTCATTTTGCCCTATGGTCAATACGTTGGTATTCACCCCGTCATAGGAAGACAAAGCTACACTGGGGACAGATCCATCCGGCAGGACCCCTGCAAAGGATGAAAAGGGCTGGGCCTGAGGATTGTCTGCCTTTCTGAAATCCACGGCGCCGATCGCCAGGACTTCAGGGGTCATGGCATGGCCTGTGATCGTCGGGGCACCATCGAAGTATTCCAGGACATCGAGGTTGTTCTTCACATAAATGATATATCTGAAAGGCAGGGGTCCCGGATTTCCACTGCCACTGGTGATCAGGAAATTGGCTTCCCCGTCGGCCAGGGCCTTGAAGGTGATATATTCAAGGGCATCCCGCGCCTGGTTGTAAAAATTATTACCGACCAGGAGTCGTTGCTGGTCGTCCACCACCCAGATATCAAGGTCATTCGTAGCACCCAGCTGGTTGTCCTCGGAGGCAAAGTCTTCAGCGTAATACAACACGATAAAGTAGGTTTCCCCGGCCTTGACACTGAAACGCTGATAAATGTCATCCACCCCGTCAAAAGCGTGGGCTACCGTACCGGCATCCGGGAGAAACGCAGGCAGGTCAGCATTCTGAGCTTCCCGGAAAACATCCTGATAGGCAGCATTCGAAAAGTTACCTGCAGAAGTAAAATAATAATTCCCTCCGGGCAGTACCTCCTGTATGGCCATCCCTATGTTGGTCCCTCCAAAGGCACTTACTCCTGTAAAGGTGATATCATCGATTAAGACCTTATTCGTAGTCCCAATAAAATCCCTGATGCCGAGTTCGAAATCACGGGGAGACAGCACTCCTGTGCGGAAGGCCAGGTCTGCACCCGGGGCAATATCATGGGCGATCTGCAACATGGCCCTGCCCTCATCAGAGAGCTGACCAAAGGTATAGGGGTATTCCTTGATCACCCTCACGGGTTTATCATACCCATTTGGGTTACCGTTTCCGGCTATCCCGGGCAGGTCTCCGTTACCTACATCTATAGCCTCATTGGTCGGCTGTCCGGGCTGAGGGGGATTGGCGTCAAAACTGTTGGAAAACACAACGATCTCCACGCCCTTTCCATCTACAGGGACACTTTTTTCCGGAGTAACGATCCTGAAGGAACGCCTGACCTCGTCGGACTTCTGGGCAGCATCCCCCTGGGACACGGCTTCTCCCGTACCTTCATCAACACCGGAGGTAAATGGTGTGTACAGGGCCTGGGCAGACCTGATGATGTCAAAATAATCCGTCAAAGCTGGAGCTGGGGGTGCCGGCGGTGGAGGGGGGAGTATTTTGTCGATAGGGAAGAAGACATCCACGGCTGATAGCCCTTCCGAGACGATGAGGGCGGGGTCTACGATAAAATCGGAGAGGGCTGCCTGGGTCGAATACTGTAACCCGAAAACATTTCTCAGCATATCAATAACCTCCTGGGTCTTCCCAAAAATGGGAGTTATCTGGATCAGGACCTTCTCTTGCGGATTGATCTGGTATATGATGGAGGAGGGATCGTCTCCTGCGGTTCCAGCTGCCAGGGAGATGAGTTCCGGGCTTACGAATCCATCTGTCTTCCCGTTGCCAGGTCCGATCACCGGTACAATAAAAGGCTCCTCCGGGCACACCGGTGATTCCAGGGTAGCCCTTATCTTGCTATCACTAGAGCTGTCCCAAACCACAGTCCACTTGGCATGTCCGTTTTTTGCAAATACAACAGAGACCGCATTTTCATGGGTTCCGGGTTCGAAGGCAGTAAAGACCTGAATCTTCTGTATACCATCAAATTCTGAATCTTCGACCTTGTCGCTCAGGAATATATAACTATCCGCGGCAGCAATGGTCTTGTTGGTGGGGTTGGTATATCCAAAACTGGCCTTATACAGCCCGTTGCCAATATCCTCTGCACAGGTAAACAGGGTCACCTCCTTGTTATTTTTCCCTTTTTGGGCGTAGGTTTGGAAGCTCAGAAAAAGAAATGCCAGATAAAACGGCATATACTTCAATATCTGAGATACATAGAATAGAGTGAGAGGCTTTGCGTCAGGAGCTATCCGGGCGGTTGGGCATTGGGTTGTGGTTTTCATCGTTGGTCATTTGGCTATTTGGTTATGGTCTTTTTATTGGGTATAAACTCTCTTGACTAAGACAAAAAAAGATTTCCCAACTAAAACACTCCATAGCTGAGTTAGGTCTGAAAAAAGCGCCTATAAATTACAGACGCCGTAATTCACCGGTAATGATAAGAAAGGGGATTGTATAGGGAAGATAGCGAAAAAACCTATTCGAATAAGGTTTTTCAGCTTGATTTGCAGGGTTTTGCAATAAAATACCCAAAAATTAACACTGGAGAGCAGTCTGCCCTCTCAGATTTAGAGGAAACTCTGAATAGCAAGATCATAAGATCTCAGACCAAAACCCAGGATTACCCCTTTGGCGCCCGGGGAAATATAGGAGACATGCCGGAAGTCTTCCCGGGCAAAGGTATTGGAGATATGTACTTCCACAACCGGGGTGGTGACCGCTTTTACGGCATCACCAATACCCACTGAAGTGTGGGTGTAGGCTGCGGCATTGAGAATGATGCCGTCATAAGTAAACCCAACCTCCTGTAGCTTGTTTATGATCTCCCCTTCGATGTTCGATTGAAAATAGGCGAGCTGAACGTCCTTGAATTTCATTTGCAACTGGGCAAAATAGTCCTCAAAAGAAGTGCTCCCATACACGTCGGGTTCGCGCTTTCCCAGCAGGTTTAAATTGGGACCGTTTATTATTATGAGCTTCATGGGATAAATGTAAGGATTCCTACCCCAAGTGCAAAAGTATGTGCCCGAGCGAAAACATTAGGCTGATAGTCTACAAGAAAATCAGAGTCTCCTGGGGCGTACTTGTATGGTATGCATGATCCCGACATTGACCGTAGACCAGGTGGCCCCGTCTAATTGTATACCGGTGTAGGAGAAATTCACCTCTGTATTGGTCCCAAAGAGATACCCGATCACCGGGCGGTAGTAGAGTCCGCCTTCATTCCCGTCATTGATCCCTACGGCATAGCCTGCATCCCCACCAAAAGAGAAAGAATTGGAAGGCCAGATGCGGAAGGATCCGGCCAGGGGAAGGAATTGTATACTGGGCAGGTCAGGACCCCCATCGAAGTTATCGGGAAAACCATTGATGAATCCGGTCATCACACCCGCGTCCACGACCTCTCCGAGGGCGTGCATATAGCCCACATCCACTGCGGCCGACAAGACCACGGCGTCCTTAAAATCATTAAACGGAAAACTCCCTTGTATGCCTATCTTGATCCCTTCCTGTGCGAAGACATAGGATCCAAGAAGAACAGTCATCAATACTAGGATTTTGTGCTTCATGCTGGTTTGGTTTTTCTGTATTGTGAGTTTCAGATCCGTTTCCCTCATATTTTTTAAGGAGAATTACGCTGGATCCGTCATAGTTGTACCCTGTGTAAACGCCGAAGGTCCTATCTTTATTTCATGAATTGGGAACAGGCCATAAAGGATTACCGCAATTATCTGAAACTGGAACGCGGACTCTCGGAGAATACGCTACAGAATTATCAGCGGGATGTGGAGAAACTGCTGCGTTTCCTGGAGAACGAGAACACCCCGCCTACCCCCCTCTCCATCGATCAGGAGTACCTGTCGGGATTTGTCTATGAATTGGGTAAATCCGTTGCCCCACGCACCCAGGCCAGGGTGATCTCCGGCCTGAACAGTTTTTTCAACTTCCTCACCTTTGAGCAGTACCGGAAGGACAACCCCATGGAACTTATAGAATCTCCAAAATTAGGCCGGAAGCTACCCGACACCCTGTCGGTTGATGAGATAGATCGCCTTATCAGGGCTATAGACCTGTCTAAGCCAGAGGGAGAGCGGAACAGGGCCATGCTGGAAACCCTGTACGGGTGCGGACTCAGGGTATCGGAACTCGTACAACTCCGGATCTCTGACCTGTTCTTTGAGGAGGATTTTATCCGGGTCACCGGAAAGGGAAATAAGCAACGCTTTGTGCCTGTAGGGGCTGTCAACCAGAAATACATCAATTTATATCGCTACCAGGTACGCGTGCATCAGGAAATCCAAAAAGGGCACGAAGACATCCTGTTTCTGAACCGGAGGGGAAAAGGACTCAGCCGGGCGATGATCTTTACCATCATCCGAAACCTGAGCGAGAAAATCGGCCTGCGCAAAACCATTAGTCCGCACACTTTTCGCCATTCTTTTGCTACCCATCTCCTGGAGAACGGGGCCGACCTCCGGGCCATTCAGCAAATGCTCGGGCACGAAAGCATCACAACGACGGAGATTTACATGCATGTAGACCGCAGCCATCTTTCTAAAGTTCTGGAGAAATACCACCCCAGGAGGTAGGCAAGGGTATCACCATCCAGAATTATTGTGTCCCCTGCCCTGTACTTAATGAGTCATTTTATATATTTAACTCCATTTAAAATCGAAGACCTATGAAATACGTTCATCTGCTGGTACTGACTCTTTTTTCAGGGCTTAGCCTTCTGGCTCAGGAAGATTCGAAGAAGGTTCTCTCAGACCTCGATGCCCGTGCCCCTCAATACGGAAAAATTGCGCATGAGATCTGGAACCTCGCCGAAATGGGTTACCAGGAGGAACAGAGTGCTACCCTCCTGCAAAATACCCTGTCTGCCGAAGGCTTTCGCATAGAAAAAGGGGTGGCAGGTATTCCTACGGCTTTTATAGCCGAATTCGGGAGCGGAACACCCGTCATTGCCATACTGGGTGAGTACGATGCCCTCCCGGGGTTATCCCAGGAAGCAGTTCCCATGCAGAAGTCGGCCGGCAAAGCTGCGGGTCATGCTTGCGGACATCACTTGTTTGGTACAGCCTCCACAGCAGCGGCTATCTCAGTCAAGAACTGGATGCAGCAGAACAAGATCCCGGGGACGATCCGTTTCTATGGATGCCCAGCGGAAGAAGGGGGTAGCGGAAAAGTGTATATGGTGAGGGAAGGCCTCTTTAACGATGTGGATGTGGCCCTTCACTGGCATCCAGGAGCCTCGAACGCCGCCAGTGCCGGTGCTGCACTTGCCAATAAATCGGCGAAATTCAGGTTTTACGGAGTATCTGCCCATGCCGCAGGGGCACCGGACAAAGGAAGATCCTCCCTGGACGGGGTAGAGGCTATGAATATGATGGTGAACATGATGCGGGAACACATCCCCCAGGAAGCCAGGATCCATTACGTAATCACAGACGGAGGCAAGGCCCCTAACGTAGTTCCCAACTTCGCGGAAGTGTATTACTACGCCCGCCATTACTCCCGCGACGTGGTGATCGAGATTTTTGACCGTATCGTCAAGGCGGCAGAAGGTGCTGCCCTGGGAACAGGCACGACCATGGATTACGAGATGATAGGGGGTACCCACGAACTGCTTCCCAACCTGACCCTCCAGAAAGTGATGTACGATAACCTCAGTAGGGTAGGCGGCATCACCTATACGGCCGAGGAAAAAGCCTTCGGGGAAAAGATCGCGAAAAGCCTGGGAATGAACTCCCTCGATGAAGCCACAGCCCGGAACATTCAGCCGTACGAAACTACCGCTAGGGCGTCAGGGTCCACCGATGTGGGAGATGTGAGCTTTGCCGTGCCTACGGTGGGGTTGCGTACTGCCACCTGGGTACCCGGTACCCCTGCCCACAGCTGGCAGGCCGTAGCTGCGGGAGGTACCTCCATCGGTTCCAAGGGGATGATGGTGGCGGCCAAAGCCCTGACACTGACGGCCATGGATCTGTACAAGGATCCTGAACTAGTGAAAAAGGCTAAACAGGAATTTGTGGAAAGACGCGGGACTGATTTTAAGTACATCCCGTTGCTGGGCGACAGGGAACCTGCACTGAACTACAGAAATTAGGGACCCTTTATCTTTTTTTTCCATCCCTGTAACTAAGTCGGCGAATTCGATACTAATCCTAGTGACACCCGCTACAGCGTGAACAAAGAACTGGAACACCAATTCGTAACGGAACTGGAGAACAATCAGAACATTGTTCATAAAGTGTGTAGCCTCTACACGCACGACCGTGATTCGCACAATGACCTTTTTCAGGAAATCACCATTCAGCTCTGGAAGGCCTATCCAAAATTCCGGGGTGAATCCAAATTCAGTACGTGGATGTATCGTGTAGCCCTGAATACGGCGATCACCCTGTACAGGAAATCCAAAAAAAGGGTTCCCACTCAGGATTTTGATTCGGTACTCTTTAAGATCAAGGCAGATGAGTACGACCCGGAGGAAGAAAGACAACTCAAGCTGATGTACGACGCCATCAGACAACTGGGGGACATCGACAAGGCCCTTGTCTTCCTCTACCTGGAGGACAAGAGTTACAGCGAGATCTCCGAGACCCTGGGGATCACAGAGGTCAATGCGCGCGTAAAAATGAATCGAGTGAAAACGAAATTACGAACCATTCTCAATCCCTGAACCCATGATGGACGAATTGGAATTGCTGAAGAAGGACTGGAAGAAACAAGGAGATAAACTTCCCAGGCTCAGCTATGATGAGCTCTACGCCATGATCTGGAAACGCTCCTCCTCTATTGTGAAGTGGATCTTTATCATCAGCATTCTCGAGTTTGCCCTGCCCCACCTCCTTTACCTGCTTCCTTCGGCCCGGGAAGGCCTGGCCCTCTACGACGAATTAGGGCTGAGATACGCTATCCTGGGGTTGACGGTCCTTCAATACAGTGTGGTCTTTTATTTCATCTACCAATTCTACAAGCGGTATCGTGAGATCTCCGTACTGGACAGCGCTCGCGAACTCATGCGAAAGATCATACGCACTCGGAAAACGGTTAAGAACTACATCATTTTCGCCCTTTCTGTCTTCCTGCTCACCTTCCTGATCATCGCTATCGGTATTGTGTTCAGTGACGGGGACAGTTTCCTGCACGTCTTTGAACTGCAGGAAAAATCCATAGACATGAGCACCCGACAGTTGAAGCTCATCATCTCAGGGGTCATGATTGCCATGGGTATTGTCTGTACCGCGCTTCTTGGATTGATCTATTTCCTGATCTACGGTCTGCTGCTAAGGAAACTCGGAAGGAACTATTCGGAATTGAAAAGACTGGAAGTTTAGGCTTTTTTCGCACGCCACATCCGCTCTTTGTTGGCTTCTTCGTAGGCTAACAATTCTTCCATGGGGATCACTTTCAAAAAGGAAGGATGCTGTTCAATGGCAAATTCCAGTTTTTCGATGATCTCCTCTACGGAGTCATTCTCATAATCGATCTCCAGAGGTTCTTTGATGTGCATGGACTGGAGGATGCCTTTCTTTTTGATGTACAGGCCTTTTTTATCAAAAGAGCGTCGGAAGCCGTCAATGACCACGGGTACCACCACGGGTTTGTATTTCTTGATGATGTGTGCCGTTCCCTTTCTCAAAGGCTTCCAGGGGGTTGTGGTGCCCTGTGGAAAAGTGATCACCCAGCCGTCTGCCAGAGCCTTCCCGATATTGGAGATATCGCTCATCTTCACCTGCCTGTTCACGTTCTGCCCGTCAGCCCTCCAAGTCCTTTCAATGCTTATCGACCCCACGTAAGCGAGGATCTTGGTCAGCAAGCTCTTGCGCATGGTTTCGGCAGCAGCCACGTAGTACATGTTGAGTTTGGGATTCCAGAGGTACCCTACATTTTTGATGGAATCTGTCCTCCCGTTCAGGGCGGCATTAAAGACGTGGAACATGGCCACGACATCCGCAAAATAGGTCTGGTGATTACTCACAAACAGCACATTCCTGTCTGGCAGGGCCCTGATCACCTCAGACCCGTCGATCTCAAGTTTATTGAAGCCTTTGTAACGCTGGTGCGTCATAAGGCCGAGGATGCGGATGATCCATTTCTTGATAAACAGAATATGACCGAATGGATTCTTTTTAAACACAGGCATAGTCTACAAAACTACAAAATTAGGATTACAACACCTTTTTTATCAAACCCCGAATCTCATTGAGCATCATGGCCGTGGCGCCCCATACGGTATAGCCTTCCAAACGGAATGCAGGAACTTCAATGTTCCGGGCGTAGGAGGTGGAAAGTATTTGTGAGGTAAGGTATTCATCGTCAAGCACCTGGGCCAGGGGAACCTCTATGAGGTGGTCAACCTCCTCTTCCTGCAGCACAAAAGGAGCAGGGCGGTGATACAGACCTACAAATGGCTGTACCTCAAAATTGCTGGGCGGGATATAGACCTCACTTACCTCCCGGATCACTTCCACGTGTTTTGTGATCACCCCCACTTCTTCCCTGGTTTCCCTAAGGGCCGTATCTAGGATGGAGGAATCACCTTTCTCCTGCTTTCCTCCGGGAAAGGCCACCTGCCTGGAATGGATCCCGTTATACGATTTTCGCATGATAAAGAGCAAACGGGTCTGAGAAGCAGCATCGGGGTAAAATAAGGCCATCACCCCAGCTTTCCTGGGATTCTTTTTGAGGATCTTGCCTTCTTCCAGTTCACGGATCCTTACCTCCGGGGCCAATTTATAATGGGCTTGCCTTCCCGGAAGAGGCAGATTTTTTATTTTTGGAATCTGATCGGCAAAACTTTTAAAATCCATGTCTGTCCAAAAATTGATTTATCCCTTTGTAATCTTTATGTTGATTCTGTCGGCCTGTGGAGAGGCTCCTAAAAAACAACCTGATTCCCCTGCTGCCTCCGCTGAGGCTGACAATGCAGAGACCGTTGCAAAAATAACACAAGAAAAGGACACCATCCCCACAGAGGAGGAAGAAGAAAAACCCTTCGTGCTCACGGAGGAAAACGCCATCGACTTTTTTTTCAACTATCAAAAGAATCTGCCCACGACCCGGGTAAAACTCACGACCAGCCTGGGTAGCTTTACGGTAGAGCTGTATGACAACGTGCCCTACCACAAGGCCAATTTTATTTACCTCACCAAAAAAGGATATTTTGACAATACCATGTTTCACCGGGTCGTAAAAGACTTCATCATTCAGGGTGGAAATGCAGACAATGTGGAAACAGCCAGGAAGCGCAGCGAGATTGGGCGTTATCTCCTGCCCCCGGATACCCGCAAAGGATACAGGCACCACCGCGGGACGATCTCCATGCCCAGCAGTGAGATCAACAACCCCCATATGCTGGCGAGCCCCTATGAGTTCTTTATCGTGGTCACTGATCCCGGTTCCTATCACCTGGACGGGGGCTATACCCCTTTTGGACGGGTGGTGGAAGGCATGGATGTAGTAGACCTCATCAATCGCCAGCCGGTGGACGACGGCGACTGGCCGTCAAAAAATATTTATATCAAAAAGGCCGAGATCGTCAAGTGATCCTTGTAAACTCCTCCACTTTTTTCCAGACAACTAACCCTGTTCCCGCCGATAGATACTCGGCAAAGCGATTCTAAAGCGAACCGCGAGCAATCGTATTCCGATCACAATGACAATAGAGGCCGCATAGGCGTATTCATCCACAATGGGAAGGCGAATGAGCAGGAAAAAGCTCGCTCCTCCCAGGATACAGGCCGTGGCGTATATCTCCCTCCGGAAGATCACTGGGATCTCATTACACAGGATATCCCTGATCACCCCGCCAAAACAGGCGGTGATGGTCCCCAGGGCAATGCACATCAGGGGCATAAGTTCTGCCTGCAATCCTTTTTCTATCCCCACAAGGGTGTAAAGGCCTATTCCGATGGTGTCGAACAGGAACAAGGATTTCCTCAGGTATCTCAGGCGCTCCCTGAAAAGGATAGCGAAGACCACGGATCCCAGGATAGTATAGGCATAAACCGGAGCCAGCATCCAGGCCACTGGCGTATTGCCGATGAGCATATCCCTGAGCGTGCCACCGCCTACAGCCGTTACAAAGGCGATGATAAAGACCCCGAAAAGGTCGAGTTTCTTATCCATGGCAACCAGCACCCCCGAAATCGCAAAAGCAATAGTACCCAGTATATCGATGGTCAGGTAGAACATATCTTCTCTTTGGCGTTAAAATAAGTATAAATTGAACGGATCATCACTACACTCAACAAAGAACTTTTATTTTTAAGGTTCAAAATCAATCCTTAGGCATGATGCCTTTCCTGAAACTCCTATTCTTCCTCCTTATGTCACAAGTATCGTTAACACTCTTTCAATTTTCTGAGCAGGCTGATCTGAGCGCATGGAGGATAGTCAATGACGGGGTAATGGGTGGCCTGTCTGAAGGAAAGATTTCCCTAAATGAGAACGGGCATGGTGTTTTTACGGGATTCGTATCCCTTGAGAACAACGGTGGGTTTACGATGATACAGCATGCATTCAAGCCTGTAGAGGTTGCCGAATTCAACTCCCTGGAGATCAGGCTGAAGGGCGATGGTAAAAAATATCAAGTACGTGTAAAATCAAGTCCTGCTCAGTATTACAACTATTCGCATCTTGTTAGTACTACTGGCAACTGGCAGACGATCAGGATCCCTTTCTCTGAATTCCTGCCTCAATTCAGGGGTAGGAAACTCAGCAAAGCTCCCTACCCAGGTGAGCAAATGGGAGAGGTTGCCATCCTGATCGGCAATAAAAAGGCAGAATCCTTCAGATTAGAGATCGAGAAGATCACCCTCAAATAAATGATCCCTTCAAGGCAGAAGTTTTTATATCTTGTTTCAAATTCCCAAACCATGATACGATCTAAAATATTTACCTGTTTTTTGATATTCACGGGTATGAGTGTGGTCGGACAGGAGATCCCTGATGTGGATCAGGATCGGCTTGAAGATACCATATACATGCTTGCCCAACGGGGGATGATGGAAAACGGGGAAACCAACCGGGTCGCCTTTAGCGATGCCGACCTGCAGGGACGGGCTTATGTCATTTCCCTCATGCAGGTGAGCGGACTCGAGGTGAGCGTAGACTACGCAGGGAATATCATCGGAAAAAGAAAGGGAAATAATCCCAAGTTGCCGCCCATCGGGTTTGGATCTCATATTGATATGGTCCCCAATGGAGGGAATTACGATGGGTGTGTGGGATCTCTCGCGGCCATAGAGGTGGTCCGCACCCTGAACGAGGCCGGGATCCAAACCGATCATCCCCTGGAAGTATTCATCTTCTCCAATGAAGAAGGAGGGGTGATGGGAAGCCGCGCCCTGGTCGGGGATCTGAAGGAAGAGGCCCTGGGGGTGGTCAACAGCACAGGATATTCCATGAGGGAAGGGATCAACAGACTTGGGGGTAATGCTGCCCTTATTGCCGAGGTGGAACGACCTGAAGGCAGCCTGACGGCTTTCCTGGAATTACATATAGAACAGGGAGGCATCCTTCACAGGGAAGGTATAGATATCGGGGTAGTAGAAGGGATCGTAGGGATCAAATGGTGGGATGTAAAGGTAACCGGGTTTGCTAACCACGCGGGGACTACACCCATGGATATGAGGCAGGATGCCCTTCTGGCCGCTGCTCAATTCATCCTCGCGGTGAATGAGGAAACCCTGAAAATGGACGGGAAGCAGGTAGGGACTGTGGGGCGTATCCAGGCCTTGCCCGGAGCACCCAATGTGATCCCCGGGGAGGTGCAGTTGAGCCTGGAAATACGGGACCTGTCTACAGAAAAAATGGAAAAACTTTTTCAGGCTATTGAAGCAAGAGCCTCGACGATAAGCCGGGAGACGGGAACGACATTCTCCTTTACGCCTATAGACGCCACCTCGGCCCCTGCCCTGACAGATACAGGGATCAGGAAGATGATCGCAACAGCATCAGAAGAACTCGGCCTGAGTACCAGGAACATGCAAAGCGGGGCAGGACATGATGCCCAGGATATGGCCCGGATCACGCCTGTGGGGATGATCTTTGTGCCCAGCGTGAACGGAATCAGCCATTCGCCCAAAGAGTATACCTCCCCTGAGGATATGGCCAACGGGGCCAATGTGCTGCTGCGCACCCTGCTCAAAATCGATGCATCCTGGTGATTTGGATGCTGATCTTTTTCAGAAAAGCTCCATATCGATAAAACAAAGAATTATAAACACCAATAACCTCATCTCATGACCCAAAAATTTATCTCATTTACCCTCATCTTCCTCTTAGGTCTTGGAACCTATGCCCAATCCATCACCGGATTCAAATCCGAAAATGCGGCAGTACAGCTGGAGCTGGAATCCCAATTCGAATCCCGCCTGAAGGCCGAGAATCTGGATGTCTGGATGCAGCGCCTTGCCGCTGAACCCCACTGGGTGGGCACTGAATACGGAAAAAAGAACGCCGAATGGATGGCAGAACAGTTCAGGTCCTGGGGTTACGACACTAAGATCGAGACGTACCACGTCCTCTTCCCTTATCCAAAGATCCGGGAACTGGAACTTGTGAGTCCGGATCCTTATACAGCCAAGCTCACGGCTGTCCCAGTGGAGGGGGACCCCTATACCGCCCAAGGTGAGGCACTTCTGCCGAGTTACAACGCCTTCTCCACAGATGGAGAAGCAGAAGCAGATCTGGTCTTTGTCAATTATGGCATCCCCCGGGATTACGAGGAACTCGAAAAAATGGGAATCGACGTGAAAGGAAAGATCGTCATTGCCAAATACTACGGCTCGTGGAGGGGAATCAAACCCAAGCTGGCCGCGGAGAAAGGAGCCATAGGCTGTATCATTTACTCAGACCCTGAAGACGACGGATATGTGAGAGGTGATGTCTATCCCGAAGGGGCTTTTAAGAACAAGACCGGGGTACAGAGAGGCTCCGTGATGGACATGCCCCTGTATCCGGGAGACGTCCTTACCCCCGGCTATGCCGCTAAAAAGGATGCCAAAAGACTCGACAGGAAGGATGCTCCCACGATTACAAAGATCCCTGTCCTCCCGATCTCCTACGAAGATGCCTTACCCCTCTTATCGGCTCTGAAAGGACCCGTAGCCCCGAACTCCTGGAAAGGCGGACTGCCCATCACCTACCACGTCGGCCCAGGTCCGGCCAAGGTCCGGATCAAGCTGGAATTCGACTGGAAGATCACTCCCGCCCACAACGTCATCGCCATGCTTGAGGGAAGTACCTACCCAGACCAATGGGTCATGAGGGGTAACCACCACGATGCCTGGGTACACGGGGCCAATGATCCCGTGAGCGGGATGGTGGCCGTCATGGAGGAAGCCAGGGTCATAGGAGAAATGGCCAAACAGGGCAAGCGCCCGAAGCGGACCGTGGTCTATGCCGCCTGGGATGCCGAGGAACCCGGACTCATCGGGTCTACGGAGTGGGTTGAGGATCACGAAAAGGAATTGCAGGCCAAACTGGTTGCCTACATCAACACAGACAGTAATGGCCGTGGCTTTTTCGGGGCCGGAGGTTCCCATACGCTCCAGACCATGGTGAGTGAGGTAGCCGATGCGGTCACCGATCCACAGACCGGAGTCTCCATTAAAGAAAGACGGATCGCACGTCAGCTGGCGGGAGGCGGAAATGCCAACTTTGAGCTGAGTGCATTGGGATCTGGATCGGATTACACCCCCTTTATCCAGCACGCGGGAATCGCTTCCCTGAATATAGGTTTCGGAGGGGAAAATGCCGGAGGGGAATACCATACCATCTACGACACCTATCCCCATTACACCCGATTTAAGGATCCCGGATTTGCCTACGGGGTGGCCCTGGCGAACACAGCCGGGCGCATCGTCCTGCGGATGGCGAATGCCGATGTGCTGCCCTTCGAATTCAAACAATGGCATGCCACTGTTTCAGGGTATCTGAAAGAGATCATGGAGGAAACAGAGAGCAGGAGAAAAGAGGTGAAACGCCATAATGAACTGGTGGCCAGAAAGGCCTATGCCCTGGCTGCTGATCCACGGGAAAACATCGCTCCACCCAACAAGAAAGAAGAGATCCCTTACCTTGATTTCTCCCCTCTTCAGAACAGCCTGGCCCGATTGGGAGAACGGATCGAAGAGCTGGAATCCCTTTCCCCGGAATCCCTGTCGGTTGAAAAACAAAAAGCCCTCAATGAAGCTCTTCAGGGCACGGAACAAATCCTTACCGATATGACAGGTCTACCCAGAAGACCCTGGTTCAGGCATCGGCTCTACGCCCCGGGATTCTATACAGGGTATGGGGTGAAAACACTACCTGGTGTTCGTGAGGCCATTGAACAGGAAAACTGGAAGGAAGCCCAGGAGCAGATCGGAATACTGGCCAGGACCCTGGAAAGGATGGATCAACAAGTGATAAAATTGATCGGTCTTAGTAAATGACATGTTTAAGGAAGGTTAGCCACTTCCTTTCGGGCGGCTTCGAACTCTTCCATCATATCCCGAACGATCTGGGCGGCTGGCTTGATATCGTGGATAATAGCTGAAACCTGTCCGATCTCGAGCTCCCCTTCCTCAAGGTCGCCTTCAAACATGCCTCGTTTGGCCCTGGCCCGACCCAGGAGTTCCCTGAGTTCTTCCGGAGTGGCACAACGACTGTAGGCTTCCTGCACCTTTTGGTAAAATCCGTTCTTGAGCATGCGGACAGGGGCCAATTCCTTTAAGGTGAGCTGAGTATCCCCCTCCCCGGCTGCTACCACCCTGTCCTTAAACGCTCTGTGGGAAGAGGCCTCGTCTGAGGCCACAAAACGGCTGCCGACCTGGACACCGTCTGCCCCCAGTACCATGGCTGCCAGCATAGACCTGCCCGTGGCAATTCCACCGGCAGCGATCAGCGGGATATGGATCTTTTCTTTGACCGCCGGAATCAGGGTAAGAGTTGTGGTCTCGTCCCGACCGTTGTGTCCCCCTGCCTCAAAACCTTCAGCCACTACGGCATCTAC
>NZ_JBFGBM010000038.1:0-15745 GCF_041567615.1 Muriicola sp. | reverse complement strand
TTTCCGTGTGGTAGGCGATCCATTGAAAATGTCCGTCGATGAGAAATTTAAGGGTCTTGCGCGGATTTGAATCTCCTCTGCGTTCCTGGCCAGTATCCGGGCCCCTAGTAGCGAAAAGCCAGGTGCCATCCAGATCTTGATTTAGGCCGGGAACTTTGGTAAGGGTTATCGGCCTACCCTCATCAAGTATTAGGTTATCCCCATCCATTTCATAGGCCAGGCTGAGGGTCTTCACTGAATCCTGCTCATAAGCCGAATTGAATTCGAGATCCACCTTGAGTGAAGCCCCGTCTGTCACAAAAAATCCGCCCCTGGCACGAACGAAATCAGGAGCCTTTGTGTATTCCGTATATACCAGATACTTGTCATTGATTTTGACTTCATGCACTTTAGCGGGATCCTCAGGGTCTGTTCCTGTGTAAACTCCCGCCGCCGGTTGGGCGCCGAGCGTTGCCGAAATAAGACCGATGAGAATGCCTGTGAGCAGGTATGAGATAGTACGTTTCATAGGATCTGGATTGATATCTCAAGATACGAATACTTCCCTAATGTTGCATTGGATACTTACCTTGTATTCTCTATATTATACTGCTATATATTATATCTATATTACAACTTAGAATTTTGTCTTAAAATCCCTGAATTTTATTTTTTTTTGATTTCATTTACACCGTTTACACAATGTATCTGATCAGTGCTTAAACAAAGGGCTGAAAAATAAAATGCGTATAAGAACCCTATAAATTCACAATTGATTTAATGAACATCAAATACATTGATCTGATCGATCAAACCTATTATTTTCCCCAGGAGGAATTCACACTGGACGAGGACAATCTGCAGTTTCACGAAATTCCCTTGATGTCCCTGGTAGAGAAGTACGGCACTCCCCTTAAATTCACCTATCTCCCGAAGATCTCCAGGAATATTCACCGGGCCAAGGAATGGTTTGCGAAGGCCATCGAAAGACATAAGTACAAAGGCAAATACATTTACTGTTACTGTACCAAAAGCTCTCATTTTGAGTACGTACTGCACGAGGCCCTGAAAAATGATATCCATATTGAGACCTCCTCAGCCTTTGACATCAACATCGTCAACCAGCTGAAAAAGGAGGGCAAGATCAAGGATAATACCTACGTGATCTGTAATGGGTTCAAACGAGACCTGTATATTCAGAACATAGCTGACCTGATCAACGGAGGCCATCAGAACTGCATCCCTATCATCGATAATTACGAGGAGATCGACCTCCTGAGTGAGGCCATCGATAAACCTTTCAATATCGGGATACGGATCGCATCGGAAGAAGAGCCTAAATTCGAGTTCTATACCTCCCGCCTCGGCATAGGGTACCGCAACATCGTCCCATTCTATGAAAACCAGATCAGGGACAATGAAAAGGTGGAGCTCAAGATGCTGCACTTCTTTATCAATACGGGGATCAGGGACAATGCCTATTACTGGAATGAGCTGCTGAAATGTATGAAGGTGTACACCAGGCTGAAGAAGATCTGCCCATCCCTGGACAGCCTGAATATCGGAGGCGGGTTTCCCACAAAGAATTCCCTGGCCTTTGAATACGATTATGAATACATGGTAGATGAGATCGTAAACCAGATCAATACCGCCTGTAAAGAGGCAGATGTACCTGTGCCGAACATCTTTACGGAATTCGGAAGTTTTACCGTGGGGGAAAGCGGAGGGGCCATCTACGCGGTGCTTTACCAGAAGCAGCAGAACGACAGGGAAAAGTGGAATATGATCGACTCCAGTTTTATCACCACGTTGCCCGATTCGTGGGCGATCAACAAGCGATTTATCATGCTGCCCATCAACCGATGGCACGATCAGTACGAAAGGGTGCTGCTGGGCGGACTCACCTGCGACAGCGATGATTACTACAACAGCATACAGGATATGAACGCCATCTACCTGCCCAAGTATAAAAGGGATCAACCCCTGTATATAGGGTTCTTTAATACGGGCGCCTACCAGGAATCCATTGGTGGGTTCGGGGGATTGCAGCACTGCCTGATCCCCACGCCCAAACACGTCCTGATAGATCGGAATAAAAAGGGCGAACTGACGACGAAACTCTTTAGCGAACAACAAAAAGCATCGGATATGCTTAAAATTTTAGGATATGAAGAAATCTAGGAATTACGCTGGAATTCCGGACGAATTTGCACAGCTGGAGAAATCGAAGGTGGTGCTGATCCCCGTACCCTACGACGGCACCAGTACATGGGGTAAAGGCGCTGATAAAGGTCCGGATGCCTTGCTCGATGCTTCTGAAAACATGGAGCTGTATGACATTGAGACGGGTACCGAGGTGTACCAGCAGGGTGTGTACGTGACAGAGCCCGTCAGTGAACTCTCCTCCCCGGAGGCCATGGTCAAGAGCGTTCACAGGATCACCAAGGAGTATATTAAAAGAAACAAATTCGTTACCCTTATCGGAGGGGAGCACTCCATTTCCATAGGCTCTATCCGCGCTTTTAACGAGTGCTTTGAAAACCTTACCGTGCTGCATATCGACGCCCACGCAGACCTGAGGGAATCCTATGGAGGTACCCCCTACAATCACGCCTGTGCTGTGTATGAAGCCAGTCAGCAGACCAACTTGGTGCAGGTCGGCATTCGGAGTATGGATGCCATCGAAATGACCGTTATGGACACCGAAAAGACTTTTTTCGCCCATGATATGGTCGATGACGAATACTGGATGGATAAGGCTATTGAATTGCTTACGGATAATGTCTTTATTACTTTTGACCTCGACGCCCTGGACCCTTCCATCATGCCTTCCACGGGGACTCCGGAGCCTGGCGGACTGCTGTGGTATGAGACCCTCGACTTCCTCAAGCAGGTTTTTGAGGAGAAGAACGTGGTCGGTTTTGACATCGTCGAACTCTGTCCCAATGACCTGGACAGGTCCTCGGACTTCCTGGCGGCAAAGCTGTACTATAAAATGCTCAGCTATAAATTCATCGATGAGGCCGTGGAGGATGAATACGACAATACCTATGATAACACAATCGGTGGGAACAATGCTCCCGCTCAAAAATTTGACGATGACGATGAGTAAAGGACCTATTTCAAAATTTATTTCCAAGTACTATTTGCATTTCAATGCCGCAGCTCTGGTGGATGCCGCCAAGGGATATGAATCGCAACTTCAGAGCGGAGCAAAAATGCTCGTTTCCCTCGCCGGGGCGATGAGCACAGCAGAACTTGGGAAGATCTTTGCCGAGATGATCCGGCAGGACAAGGTGCATATCATCTCCTGTACGGGAGCCAACCTGGAAGAAGACCTCATGAACCTGGTCGCCCATTCCCATTACAAAAGGGTGCCTAATTATCGGGACCTCACCCCCCAGGAAGAGTGGGATCTGCTGGAAAAAGGGCTCAACAGGGTAACAGATACCTGTATCCCTGAGGAAGAGGCTTTCCGCAGATTGCAAACACACATATACGACTTGTGGAAAAAGGCCGAAAAAGAGGGCAAGCGTTATTTCCCCCATGAATACATGTACCAGATGTTGTTGTCCGGTGTACTGGAAGAGTACTACGAAATAGACGTGAAGGACTCCTGGATGTATGCGGCTGCGGAGAAGAACCTCCCCATCGTGTGCCCGGGCTGGGAAGACAGCACCATGGGGAATATCTTCGCCTCCTATGTGCTGAAAGGAGACCTAAAGGCCTCCACAGTAAAGTCGGGGATAGAGTATATGACCTTCCTGGCCGACTGGTATACGGCCAATTCCGGGAAGGGGATAGGGTTCTTCCAGATAGGGGGAGGTATTGCCGGCGATTTCCCCATTTGCGTGGTGCCTATGCTTTACCAGGACATGGAACGGACGGATACGCCGTTCTGGAGTTACTTCTGTCAGATCAGCGACAGCACGACCAGTTACGGCAGTTATTCAGGGGCTGTTCCCAACGAAAAGATCACCTGGGGAAAGCTGGGAATAGACACTCCAAAATTTATCATCGAGAGTGATGCTACTATTGTTGCACCACTTATTTTTGCTTATCTTTTAGACATGTAATTATGGATAATTTAAAGAGAGTCATAGTAGATTTCAAGAAGCTGACACCGGAGGTGCTCAAGCTCCTGGTGGAGAAGTATCCGGACGGGTATGACGATGCTCATATCATCACCTTCAAGAACGCCAATGGAGAGCGAATAGAGGCTGTAGAGGTAACTACAGATGACACCAAATACCTGGTCAAGATCAGTGCGAAACTCGAAGTCACCATGGCGAATTACGACGAGGACGATTACGAGGATTTTGATGACGACGATCCGGACGCCATACCTGATGTGGAGATCGAGGACGATGAGGAGGATCAGGACGATTAAACGACGACTATCCAACAGCCTTTTTTATGAAACACAGTGCCTTTCACCTTGCCCTGCCCTGTTATAGTGTGACCAAGACCAAAGCGTTCTACGTGGATGTCGTCGGAGCCAAACTGGGGCGGCATTCTACCCAGTGGGCAGACATCGACCTGTACGGGAACCAGATCACCTTTACTAAATCGGGAGAATTCAACTTTGTCTACAAATCCTACAAATTTGGAGACCAGGTCTTGCCTTCATTTCACTTTGGGGTGATCCTTGACGAGAAATCATGGAAATCCATCCATCAGAGACTTTCAGTAGAAGTAGAGGGCATGACAGAGGCCATCACTTTCCTTAAAGACAAAGCAGGGGAGCACCGGTCCTTCTTCGTGGAGGATCCCAATGGTTACGTCGTGGAGTTCAAGTGTTTCAAAGAAGCAAAACAAGTTTTTGTTTCCTGATCTTCATGAGCAATCTAGAACGTATTGATCCCCTTTATTTCGGGCATTTTCAAAATTTACTTCCATGTTAAAGATCATAGGCAGTGAGGAATGGTGTGTCTTCAAAGACCTGGGTATACCGGCCATAAAGGCAAGGGTTGATTCAGGAGCCAAGACCTCCTCGATCCAGGCCAGCAATATCGCTGTGATCAGAAAGAGGAACCAGGACTGGGTGAAATTCGAGGTGAACCCGGTACAGGACAACCGCAGCATCACCCTGGAATGCGAGGCGAAACTCATAGACAGGCGCATCGTAAAGAGTTCGAGCGGTATTTCAGAGGAACGATTTGTGATCCGTACCCCTGTCACCCTTGGGGAGGATTCATTCGACATTGAACTCACCCTGGCCAACAGGGACACCATGGAATTCAGAATGCTGCTCGGAAGGGAGGCCCTCAATGGCCGATATATGGTAAACCCTGCCAAATCCTGCCTGCTGCAGACCTTTTCGGATGAGAGCATATCGATCTCCTACGCCCCTTACATGAAGGAGAAGACGGGATTGAAGATCGCCCTGCTCGCGAGCAATCCCGAACTGTACAGCAACAAAAGGCTCATGGAAGCGGCAGAGGCCCGCGGGCATGAAATTGTCTTCCTGAACGTGGAACTCGCCTATATGAAACTCGACGCCCATTCACCTGAGATCCGCTACAGGGGAGGGGATATCCTCAAGGAATTCGATGCGGTGATCCCAAGGATCAAACCCTCCGTTACCTTTTACGGTTGCGCTCTGATCCGGCAATTCGACTTCCTGGGGGTGTATTGTCAGAATTCTGCGGAGGCCATCAGCCAGTCGAGGGATAAACTGTTCGCATCCCAGCTATTTGCCAAGCATGACCTGCACATCCCCATCACCGGCTTTGCGAAGTCGCCCATGGATACTAAGGACCTTATCAAAATGGTAAATGGCGCCCCTCTCATTATAAAACTCCTGGAAAGTACCCAGGGGAAAGGGGTTGTACTGGCCGAGACAAACAAAGCAGCGGAGAGCGTGATCAACGCTTTTAAGAGCGTACAGACCAACATCCTGGTGCAGGAATTCATCAAGGAAGCCCACGGGCAGGACATTCGGTGTTTTGTCGTGAATGGCAAGGTGGTGGCGTCCATGCAAAGGCAGGCTGAAAAAGGGGAATTCAGGGCCAACCTTCACCAGGGAGGCAGGGCCTCAAGGATCAAGATCACGGCCGAAGAACGCAAACTGGCCATCAAGGCGGCCAAAATCTTCAATCTGCACGTGGCAGGGGTAGACATCATCAGGTCTAACAAAGGCCCCCTTTTATTGGAAGTGAATTCTTCTCCGGGACTCGAGGGGATAGAAAATGCAACAGGCAAGGACATTGCCAACGCCATGATCGTCGCTATTGAAAAGAAACTCAAATTCCAGCATTGAGCTTTTCCTCATTCGAGGTTCCTGAGCTCCCGGATCATTTCCTCAGTCGTGCGCTCCAGGTTAAATTCAGGTTTCCAACCCCAGTCTTTCCTTGCCTGGGAATCGTCTATACTTCCCGGCCATGAATCGGCAATGGCCTGCCTGAAATCGGGGTCATAATGGATCTGGAATTCAGGGATTACCGCACTGATGCTGCGGGCGATCTCTCCCGGGGTAAAACTCATCGCTCCCAGGTTGTAGGAAGACCGGATACTCAATTTGTCTCCATCGCTTTCCATCAACTCAATGGAGGCCCTGATGGCATCTTCCATGTACATCATGGGAAGCATGGTATCCTCTTTCAGGAAACAAGTATACCTTCCCTCCTCCAGGGCTTTTATATAGATGTCCACGGCATAATCGGTCGTACCACCTCCGGGCTGCGTTTTCCAGCTGATCAGGCCCGGAAAGCGCACACTGCGCACGTCAACGCCGTATTTTGCGTGGTAATAGGCACACCATCTTTCCCCTGTCTGCTTGCTTATCCCGTACACCGTGCTGGGTTCCATCAGGGTGTGCTGGGGCGTGTTCTCCTTAGGGGTATTTTTCCCGAAGACCGCTATACTGGAAGGCCAGAAGATCTTATCGATCTTTTTCTCCTTGGCCAGGTTCAGTACGTTGAAGAGGGAATTCATATTGAGGTTCCAGGCGCGTTCCGGAAATTTTTCCGCAGTTGCACTCAGCATGGCGGCCATGAGATAAACCTCTTCCACCTCATAGTGCATCACCGTATCCTCCACGGCATCGTAACTGGTAGCATCCAGGATTTCAAAAGGTCCAGATTCCATGAGGCTCTCGGACCCCTCCCTGATATCGCTGGCTATCACGTGCTCATTCCCGAACTTCTTTCGAAGTTCAAGGGTAAGTTCTGTTCCTATCTGCCCGCAAGCCCCTAAAATGAGAATGGATTTCTGCAAAAACTGTTGAATTATTGAAGTTCGACCCAAAGATAGCTTTTATTAAAATTTGTACATTCGTCCTATGAGAAAATTAATGCCCCTCCTCCTCTTGGTCCTGCTCCTGATGGCCTGCAAAGAACCAGCGGCCGGGGTTGATACCACCTCAGAGGAAACGCCTTTCTTTTCCATGGATTCTCTGCCAGGGAGGGTAGCATTAAATCCCATGGCTATGGAGATCGCCCGCGACTGGACCGCATTCAACGACCTGGACGCAGGTTTCAATTCCCTCTCGACCATAGAGAACTATGAGGATCTCGTCCTGGTCCTGGAAGACCTGGTCGAGAGGCAGAAAAAGGTAGAAGAAGGAGACTATCCAGAGCAGTTTAATGTGCCTCAGGTAAAGAGCAGGCAAAAGGTAGTGAAGACCTTTATCCTCAAGACCCGGGCTGCGGCAGAATACAGGATAGATGCTACGCCCCCTGCCGTAGAAATGATGAAGGCCTACAACGCTCTGAGGACACAGCTGAATGTGATCGTCAATAACAAATTAGACACCTTACTCATCACGGATGAATAGACTTGTAACCATACTGTTGTTTCTTGCCTTCGGATCCGGTCTGAAGGGTCAGACCGCTGAGATTACAATGATACAGGAGGTCCTTGACCAGTGGCACCTGGCGGCAGCAGAAGCTGACTTTGAGGAGTATTTTGGCTTGATGTCTGATGATGCCGTATTCATAGGGACGGATGCTTCTGAGGTATGGGGCAAAAAGGAGTTTATGGAATTTTCCAAACCGTATTTCGATCAGGGAAAAGCGTGGGCATTCACCTCTGTAGACCGCCATGTTTACTTGGATCCTTCAGGTGAGGTGGCCTGGTTTGACGAACTGCTCGATACCTGGATGCAACTCTGCAGGGGATCCGGTGTGGTGCGGAAGGTCGATGGTGAATGGAAAATCGCTCACTACGTGCTGTCCCTGACCGTACCCAATGAAGAGATCGACCCGGTCATCGCCTTGAAAAAAGAAAAAGACAGTACGCTGATACAGACACTGAGGAAGCAATAATCCAACGTTCTTCTTCCTTGGTCTGTTCTGTATAATGTTCAAATGTAAATTCGAAATCCATGAAGAGATTCCTTTCCTTAACGCTCGTGTCCTTTCTCATCCTTACTGCCTGCAGGGAGGAAATAAAACCCATCTCGGTAACCGAGTTCTACGATACCCAATTGTTCAGGGATATACAGTTGGAAGGGATCTACAAGGATTCCAAAACCTTTGTGGATCTCGTTCCGGACAGGCCCTACGGAGAACTTATACACCTTTACCGGGAAGAGAAAGGCAAACCTGGTTTCGAGCTTCGGGAATTTGTTAAAACCCACTTCAGGGATGCGTTTGTCTCCTCCCAGACCATTCAGACCGATACGACCAAGAGCATGTATGAGCACATCAGCAGTATGTGGGGAAAACTCACCAGGGGCCCGGACGAGGCAATTGATTACTCTTCCCGTATCCCCCTTCCCCACAAATATGTAGTGCCGGGAGGCCGTTTTCGGGAGATCTATTACTGGGACAGTTATTTTACGCTGGAGGGGCTGCTGGTGGATGAACAGGATGACCTGGCCAGGAGCATGGTCGACAATTTCAGCTTCCTGATCGATTCCATTGGATTTATTCCCAACGGCACACGCGCGTATTACCTCACCCGGTCCCAGCCCCCCTTCTATGCCCTGATGGTGGATGCGATCAGCAGGGAAGAACAAGACCTGTTCCCCGATTACTTCCCATATATCCTGAAGGAATACAATTTCTGGATGGAGGGAAAAAAAGAGAGCAAAGGCGTCAATACTGCCAGCAAATATGTCGTCAGACTAAACGGGGACCATTTCCTGAACCGGTACTGGGACAGCGGAACCACTCCGAGGCCGGAAGCATACAAGGAGGATCGCCACCTTGCCTCAGAGATTAAATCCGAGGCCGACAAAAGGTCGCTCTATACCCATCTGAGATCAGGGGCAGCCTCCGGCTGGGATTTCAGCAGCAGGTGGTATCTCAGGGAAGGGGATTTCGGCTCCACGAGAACGGCCGATATCCTGCCTGTAGACCTTAACTGCCTTATGTATTTTATGGAAAAAAGCATCGCCAGAGGATATGCCCAAGCGGGTGACGGGGAAAATGAGGCCCTTTTTCTCAACTTGGCCGAAGAACGGAGATCTCTGATACAGGAAGTCTTCTGGAATCCCGCTGAGAACTATTATTACGATTATAACTTCGCTTCCGGGAATTTCGGAAGGACTGCTACCCTGGCAGGGGCATTTCCTCTCTTTTTTGAACTGGCCACCCCGGAGCAGGCCGAAGCCGTGAAGAATAAACTGATGACAGATTTTTTAAAGGACGGCGGACTCGTGACCACTCTGGAGCATTCCGGCCAGCAATGGGACGCACCCAATGGTTGGGCACCTTTGCAGTTCATCGCCGTAGAGGGCTTATTGAACTACGGCTATGTAGACGAGGCACGTACCATCATGGAGCGATGGCTGGCCCTGAACGAAAGGGTGTACCGGGATACCGGCAAGATGATGGAAAAATACAATGTGGAGGATATAAGCCTCCTTTCCGGGGGAGGGGAATACGAGACACAGGACGGATTTGGCTGGACCAACGGAGTGGCCCTGGTCTTCAGGTCACTGCTCGACGCTATGGATCCCGGGGAATAGACCCCATTTCATCCACTCCGGGGACGATAAGGGTTACTCCTCTTTTTTCTCCCCGCTACCCTTCCTGGATTCCAGGGCCTGTTTGCTCAGGCTAGCCAGGTTGAAATTGGGCTCAATGGCGAGGGCTTCGTCGATTGTGGCGATGGCGGCGTCTATATTGCTGCGGTCTGTGTTGTATTGTGCCAGGCCTTTGAGGTGTAAAAGGGCAGCCCGGAGGGAAACCTCATAGGGCTGTTGGCGTTCGTAAAAAGCATAGGTCATTCCTTCCTGTACCTCGCTGAGACCCGCTTCTATATCGGTCATGGCCCCTTCGTTATCCCCGGTTTGTATCTTCAGGTCGGCCAGCTCATAGGCCAGGTAGGCATTGGGCGAACGCTTGTTGAGGATCTCGAACTGTTCCAGGGCCCTTTTGGGCTGGTTGATGGCTTTGAGGCTGATGGCCTTCACCTGTATGGCCAAGTCGGAATCCGCTTCGTTCTTTTCTATCCCGATGGTGTTGAGAGCCTGAATATGCTGGTTGTTATTGGCATAGACAAAGGCCAGGGTATCCATTCGCTGTTTGGAAGGTGCGATCACATTGAGGTGGGTAAGGGCACTGATCACCCCGTTGACATCGCCCTGGGATTTCATGGCTTTGTAATAGGCTTCATAATGTGCCTTAAGATCGGTATTACTCTGGCTAAAGCCCAAAAATACGGTCATCAACAATAGGAAGGTCAACCTCACTTTCATAACGACAAATTTAGTGCGGCAAAATTACTATTAATTTTTCGCATCAGATAGCATATCCTTACAAATCATATAATTAAGCCCGGATATGGATCATTCTACGGGATGGTCTATGTGAGTCTTAAATTCGAACCCCAGAGATTTCAGTGTTTTTGACGAAATGACCTTACCCGACCTGCCCGCGTACTCCTTTTTATAGAGTGGGACTGGCAGGCCCCTGAGATGTGCTTCCCTTGTGTAATATTCTCTTTTTATGGGATGTTCCGGATATACGGCATTGATAAGTTTGCCCCACCACTCCTCGGTGATAATGGTCGATAAAAGAGACAGGCAGTCATCCAAATGGATGAGGTTTACCGCATCATCCCCATTGGTCAGGTTGTGCTGACCCGACAAATAGGTCACCGGATGGCGGTCCGGGCCGATGAGTCCGCCAAAACGAACCACCGTACACTCTAATGTGGGATCTTTTGAGAAGAGGGCCTCTGCCGCAACAAGGGATTTGGCCGACTCGGATGCGGGTCGGACTTCCGTTTTTTCGCTTACTTCCCCCTGAATATTGCCATATACGGATGTACTGCTCACAAAT
Source organism: Muriicola sp. (assembly GCF_041567615.1). Classification (GTDB taxonomy): domain Bacteria; phylum Bacteroidota; class Bacteroidia; order Flavobacteriales; family Flavobacteriaceae; genus Muriicola. Next base: position 4,532 of record NZ_JBFGBM010000038.1, on the reverse strand, counting down.
AACACTTTTTCGAGGTGGGTGATCCTGCAAGCCTCGTACAATTGTTCCATCTTCGAGCTAAAATCCGCAGCCTCTTTTTTCCTGCCGGGGGGTACATTGATGACGAGGATATCGATCTCGTTCAGAAATTCGATGAGGTGGCCCTTCACTCCATCCCGGAAGAGTTCTATATAAAAAGGTTTGATCCCTTCGCCTCTCAGTACTTCCAGGTTGGCCTTTGTGGTGGTAGTCCCTGATACCGGGTATCCAAGGGAGATCAATTTCCTGCCCAGGGGAAACCCCAGCCACCCGCACCCCAGTATTCCTACCCGTGGTTTCAATGTCTGATGGATTTAACGGTGATCACGGCATCGTTCAGTACAAAGGGCATGGGAATATTTTCTTCCGGCCTTGGAGGGATATCGAATGACGGATTTTTCAGGAGGTCATTCGAGGCTTCGTAGAGGGTCAGGTTCAATTCCTTACCTCTGGGGAGGCTTACTTCTAGATAGGTGGAATCGTTGTCACTGATATAATGAGTGAAAAGCCGATTGTTCCTGCGTTCCTTGAGATAATAGGGGGAAAGCTCCACCCCGTTGATGGATGCCTTTAGAATGGGGGTATCACCTGTAAAAACTTCCAGTCGGTTTACCGGGCGTTGGGGAAATATACCAACCTCCAGAAAGCGGGTGTCTCCCAGGGTGGTATCTTTTTCAATGGTCACCACGGGCCCCGGAATTTGTTTGGCCCCGGTCCTTGCCCAGAAGGTATAACGGGTATTGTATTTGCTCCCGGGAACATTGTTTTCCCCTGGGCCTTGTTCCCGGATATCGTCTCCCATAATCCCTCGCGTCCAGTCGGATATCTCCTTTTCGTAGGTGGCCCACATAGATTGCTTGTCATCGGTGTTCAGAAGGTACACCAGGCTGGTGGGTTTGGCCCTGTCCCGGGTAAATCCGGATTGCAGATGAGCCGTGAAAAGGGAAATTAAAAATCCGGCAAAGGCAAGAGTACCCAGGGTGCGTTTACGATTGTATTGAGCGACTAGCGGCAGCAGAAGCGCAAAGCACAGAGTGGTGATCAGTGTCGTAGTGATTGCCATTTTCAGCCCCAGGGCCACAGGGAACATGGAGGTGAAAGGGGCAAATATGAACACAGCCGGCAGGCCCAGGAACAACAGTAGCAGGGGATCCGGTTCCTTCTGGTGGAGCAGGAGCAGGAGTGATGCCAATAGTGCAAATACGGGGATGATAAAAAAGCTGGCCCCCGGGAGGTATTCGCCCACGCCCCAGCAGATGGCAAGCCATATGAAAAGCGGTCCGATGAGGAGTTCCGGAAGGCTGGTCGACCTAAAGGACCTGTAGATCCAGAAACAGACTGAGAGTGACAGGAATGCGAGAGCCAGGATATAGGCGTGTCCATTGTACGGGAATCCGTGCAGGATGTCTTTATATCCCGGATAAGCGGTTGTGATGACCGCCCATGCAAAATACCCTATGACCCCGTTGATCAGCAAGGTGATCAACAACGGAACAAATCCCAGGAATACGCCTTTGATCTTCAGGGTTTGATTTCTGAAACCGAAAACCAGGAGACCCCCCAGAAAAGCAAGGGCGAGATACCACATAGGCCATATCCAGTCGAAGGGATAAGAGACCATCTTAAACACCGGAATATTGAAATAGACGTGATCGTTGAGGCTTTTCATTTGCCCGAGATCTGCTTCACTCAAATAATGTAGCAAGGGCATGAGATAGCTTCCCTGGTGGGTGAGGGAATTGCGGTCCAGGCGTTCATAGGAATCCCTGACCGAATGATAGTCGAAGTGGTCATCGATAAAGGCAAAATTAAAGCCTTCAATATCCCGGTCCTCCCTGAAGACGGTCAGGTCCGTATCATTGGGGAGCAATTTGTAAATACTGTAGGCGAGGGAATTAGAGACCGGGTATTTGGGATCAGCGGAGATAAAGGATTCAATGAGTTTTTCATTCCCCCTGTTGGTTTCCATAAACATATAACTGGGGCCTCCGCTACCCCTTGCTTCGAAGTTCAGGATGAGTCCGACGTCGGAGGACCAGGGATGACGATTGGCAAAGAGATCGGCTCCGTTTAGGCCAAGTTCTTCTGCATCCGAGATGAGGATGATAATGTCGTTCTTCGGTTTTTTATTCCTTGACAGGAAAGCACGGATCCCTTCGAGGATGGTGGCCACTCCGCTTCCCGCATCACTGGCCCCCAGGGAAGAATGCGGGTTGCTGTCATAGTGGGACAGCAGGAGCAATGCCTTGCCTTCTCCACTCCCTTCAATCCGGCTGACGATATTGGTGGCCTTGCTGAAGTTACCCCAGTCGCCGGCGGTATACCCCTGTTGCAGGCTCACCTCCAGGCCCATTGCTTCCAGAGCCTGCACCACATAGTCCCTTACTTCGGAATGCGCGGGAAAGCCAACGGCGTGGGGTTTTCTCGAGATCTCCTTTACGTGTTCCAGGGCGCGGTCCGTGGAAAATCCATAGGTCCTCTCTATATCCCTGTCAGAAACGGAGGGCATGAGGGAGTGAAAACTCCAGTAAACGGCGAGAACAAGCAGTGGCAGAGTGATCCAGAGCCGGGTGTTTTTCATCGAATTCTATTCTTCCTTAAAAGTAAAAAAAACTGTGGGCCCTCTGCCGTTTGTCGACTAATTTTAAAAGATATGCCCAAAATTCCTATATTTAAGGCTAACCATTTTAAAAACAAACAGGTATGGGGATTAAAAGTTTTATGGGCCGCAGAGCCAAAGAGGCGACCAAAAAAGAGTACAATGCCCCTATTTTGGTGGAGGATTATATGTCTAAAAAATTGATCACCTTCAATCCGGAACAGTCCGTTCTGGAGGTGATGGAATCCTTTGCCAAGAACCGTATTTCCGGAGGCCCTGTCCTGGATGACAACGGTTTTCTGGTCGGGATCATTTCCGAGGCAGACTGTATGAAGGAGATCTCCGAAAGCCGGTATTTTAACCAGCCTATCCTGGACAAGAGCGTGGAGCGCTTTATGACCAAGGATGTGGAGACCATCCCCCACGATATGAGCATATTTGACGCTGCCGGGGTTTTTCACAAGAACAAAAGGAGAAGGTTGCCCGTGATGAAGGACGGACTCCTGGTAGGGCAAATAAGTAGAAAAGATATCGTAGTGGCGGCTTTGAAGCTCAGCAGCCATAATTACAAATAAAGAACCCTTTGAAATTTTAAAATAGCCTCTGATCTTTCAGGGGCTATTCTCTTTTCACGATCATGTAGTAATCATTGCCCAGGGGGAGGTAACCCAGGTCGTACACAAAGAAATAGATATTGCCTTTTTTTGTGGTGTAGAGGTTGGTGATGTGTTCAAAATGAAACCCCTTGTCCAGCAGTTGGTTTTTTGGTATCCTCGCCTTTTCTTCCTCCAGAAAAAAGCTCTCCAGGATCCGGTAATTCTTTCTCAACCGGTTGTTGATGTTGCGGACGAGTTTTCTGCTGTCCTTGTTCAGTTTGTTGTTGAAGGCATTTCGGCAGTAATCTGCACAGAATTTTTTGTCCGTCCTTCCACGGATGGGCTCCCCGCATTCCAAACACCTCCTTTCCATTGAATCTCCTTGCAATAGATGTGTCAAAGATGCTCCCGGCAACCGAAAAGGACAAGCAGGGAAGTTCAGGGGGATGCAACGTAATCAGGGATTCAGATATTTATTGGGCACATTTCGCGGAGTATACACTATCCCATAACGGTGTTTCAGCAATTTGGCTATGGTCTTACTGATCGTTACTTCGCTGCGATGCATCTGTGGCAACAGCCCCATCATCGCGTAGCTGATAGGGTTTACAGAGGGAATGAGGGTTTCCCATTCGTATCCCTTCCCCCAGATAAGACCTTTTACGGTCAGGTCTAAATGAGCACCACGTGACAAGAGGAAATCCAGCATCTCGGCCGACTGATCCCCGTTTTGATTCACAGTGTGAAATATGGGAGATTGCCCTCCAAAGCCATTGGGATCTACTGCAGCCCGGGCATTTATGTCCGCTCCGTGTTCAACCAGGACCTCTGCACATCGCACATGGTTGAATTCAGCACAAATGTGCAGCAGGCCGACACCGGACAGAGGGGTATAAGCACACCTCAGGTCAAAGGTCCGCTGGAGGGTCCCGGGGTCCCTGCTTATGATTTGCGAGAGGGACGAATGATCGTCCATAAGAACAGCCAAGAGTGCTTTATCCCCGAACTCCAGGCCGTAATCCACAAACAAACGTACACACTCTTTGAACCTGGGGCTTCTCAGATACTCACTGGTCAATTCGTAGATCAGGGGCTCATCCCTGAACGTATCATTTGGATCTACCCCGTGGTCAAAACAATTTCGGATACCCTCTATGGAATGAAGTTCGATCTGTTCGATGATATCCTTTTTGTAGTCCATGAGGGAGCCTCATTCTTTCATGATCAGGGCCGGTAATTCCAGATCATTATACATGGCATTAAACAACAGCATTTCTGTCTTTACTATGGTCTGCCACTCCATTTCGAATTGAACCCAC
>NZ_JBFGBM010000037.1:0-16905 GCF_041567615.1 Muriicola sp. | reverse complement strand
GTCCCTATAAAGGAACTAAAGTATTTTTAATTTTTCTTTACCAGAACCAGACTTCCAGTACTTCTCTCTTTGTCTGGCCAACTTTCTATTTGCACATTCCTCTTTATAGATCAGGAAAAAAGGTGCATAGGGCCTGGTTGTCTTTTCCCAACCTCTATTATGCCTTCTCAACCGATCCTCCAGATTGGAAGTCATTCCCACATAAATATATTCATATGAGATACTCCTAATGGCATATACCCAAATCATACATCATCATCTCCAGCGCGCCTGCCTGCCGGCAGGCAGGTCTACCAATTCCGCCACCGAGGCAAATGGGTGTGCAAAGCTAAAAAATAATTTGGTTTGCACCCTGAAAATTCTATCCATTAATCGGCGGTAAGACAAATAATTGTTTAAATTTGCACCTCCTTTGGAAAAAGGAGCCGTAAAAAACTAGCGAACAAGCATTTAACCATGCCGTATCAAGTACCAGAACCGAAGATCTTTGCCTGTACCCAGAGTATGGAGCTGGGGCACAAAATCGCTAAGTCCTACGGAACGAACCTGGGGAAGGTGATATTTTCTCGCTATAGCGATGGCGAATTTCAACCTTCCTTCGAAGAGTCTATCCGTGGTACCCGAATTTTTATCATCGGTTCTACCCATCCCGGCCCTGAGAACCTGATGGAGATGCTGCTGATGATCGATGCTGCCAAAAGGGCTTCGGCCAGGCATATCACCGCCGTCATGCCTTACTTTGGATGGGCCCGCCAGGACCGGAAGGACAAACCCAGGGTGCCTATCGCCGCCAAGTTAGTCGCCAAAATGCTGGAGACCGCAGGTGCCACCCGCATTATCACTATGGACCTGCACGCAGACCAGATTCAAGGGTTCTTTGAAAAGCCGGTAGACCACCTGTTTGCCTCTACCCTTTTCCTGCCTTACCTCAAAAAACTCAAGCTGAAGAACCTCACCATTGCCTCTCCGGACATGGGCGGTTCTAAAAGGGCATACGCCTATTCCAAAGCCCTTTCAAGCGATGTTGTAATCTGTTACAAGCAACGGGCGAAGGCCAACAAAATCTCCCATATGGAACTCATAGGGGAAGTGACAGACAGGAACGTAGTCCTCGTAGACGATATGGTAGACACGGCCGGTACGCTGACCAAGGCTGCAGACCTGATGATGGAACGAGGAGCCCTGAGTGTGAGGGCCATCACCACCCACGGCCTGCTGTCAGGGAATGCCTATGAAAGGATAGAGAATTCGAAATTACAGGAACTGATCATTACAGATTCCATCCCGATAGAGCCTAAAAGCGAAAAGGTAAAGGTATTGAGCTGCGCAGACCTGTTTGCGGATGTGATGCACCGGGTGCATCACAATACCTCAATCGCCTCAAAATTCATCATGTAAATTATTATCTAAATCACTATAATGAAGTCAATTACAATCAAAGGATCAGAAAGAGAAAGCGTGGGCAAGAAGGCAACGAAAGCCCTACGTAATGCTGGAAAGGTCCCTTGCGTGGTATACGGAGGGGAGAAGCCATTGCACTTTGCAGCAGATGAACTAGCGTTCAGAGATTTAGTGTACACCCCCAACGCCCACACTGTTGTGGTTGAACTGGAAGACGGGAAGAAAGTGAATGCCATCATGCAGGACATTCAATTCCACCCCGTAACGGATAACATCCTGCACATCGATTTCTACCAGCTGTTCGAGGACAAGGAACTCACCATGAAAATCCCCGTACGCCTGCACGGAAACTCTCCGGGGGTACGGAATGGAGGCCGACTCCTGTTCAGAAAAAGAAAGCTGGCGATCAGGGCCCTTCCGGGGAACCTGCCGGATTTCTTCGATGTGGACATCTCCACCCTCAAGATCGGGGACAACATCACCGTAGAATCCCTGTTGAATGATAAATTCACCATCCTTCACCCCGACACTACCGTTGTGGTTCAGGTGAAAATGGCGCGTGCCGCTGTGGTGGTCGAGGAAGAAGGGGAAGACGAAGAACTGGAAGGAGCAGAAGCTGCTGCTGAAGGAGAAGCCGCTCCTGCGGAAGCTGCCGAAGCCGCTGCTGAAGAAAAGGAATAAATTTTCCAGCGAACATTCACAAAGCATCCCCGGATCCAATCTTGGGATGCTTTTGTATTTTAGCGGGATGAGATCCTAGTCTATGCGCTCCTTACTCTCATTCCTGTTCGGTACATCTTCAACCCTGCTAAACGAAGAAGATCCCATGAAAAAATATCTGATCACAGGCCTGGGCAACATAGGGCCGGAATACGTGAATACCCGTCACAACATAGGCTTCCAGGTGCTCGATGCGCTGGCAGAAAAGAAAGAGATACCCTTTGCGCCCAACAGGCTGGGGGATACGGCCACCTTCAGGATCAAAGGCCGTAGCGTGCTCCTGCTAAAACCTTCAACCTTTATGAACCGGAGCGGAAAGGCGGTGCATTACTGGCTGGAAAAAGAGAAGATCCCCCGGGAACACCTGCTGATCATCACAGATGATATCAACCTGCCCTTCGGGACGCTCCGACTCAAGACCAAGGGAAGCGATGGGGGGCATAACGGCCTGGCCGATGTCCAGCAAACCCTCCAAACCACAAACTACAACAGGCTGAGGATCGGGCTCGGTTCGGATTTTCCGAAAGGGAGACAGGTTGAATACGTCCTTGGAAACTGGAATGAAGAGGAGAGCAAAGCAATGCCGGAACGCTTGAACAGATGCATAGATCTCGTAGAATCCTTTGTGCTGCAGGGAGTGAATATCACCATGAATACCTATAACAATACGTGATCAGCGGATCACCCTGAAGGAATAGACCCCGGAATTTGATGTGTTTCCTGCCCGGTCCAGAGTAACGACCCTCCAGTAATAAACCGTATCTATGGCTACGCCAGCCTTCACCTGGTTGATACTTACCGAGGGTGAAGCCACCAACTGCTGGGGATCCGGATCCGTGGCGAGATAAACCTCGTAGGACTGTATATCGTTATCTGCGTCGGCCCCGGTCCACCTCAAGGTAACCTCATTGTTGAGGTCCCTCACCACAGAGGCTCCTGAGGCCGGTTCCAGCAACCGGGCCGGAAAGGGCGGGTAGGTGGTCTGTGTCCCTGCATTGTAAAAGTACCATTCTTCACTTACTCCTATTTCCTGTGTCTCTGCATTCCTGGTGGTCACCCTCCACTTGTAAGGTGTTCCCTTCAGTATGGGGACACGGGCACTAAGGGCAACGGTAGGTGCGTTGGTAATGGAAAGTCCTGTCAGGATATTGGTCACCTTCAGCTCGTAGGTATCGGCAAACCGGGCCTCCTGCCAGCGGAATTCCACCTGGCTCGTCACGTTGTTCAGGCTGACGCCCGTAGTGCATTCCGAATTCTGCAAAGGGAAACTCAGCAAAGGAGCCTCGGGCGGTTTGGGAGAATCCTTTCCACACGCCATCGACAACAACACAAATAGAACAAGCTCTTTTCTCATCGCTTAATGACCTTAGTTGTGTACTTGATTTGCTCCCCGCTCACGCTTAGGAGATAGACCCCCGAGGGCAAACTGCTCAGTTCCATCCTGACCACCTCTTCTGCCGATGAAAACCGTTCCGTGTACACCTCCTGTCCCAGAAGATTATACAGCCTGACTTCCAGCGGAGTGTCCGTCGGGGGTACAAAGACTTCGAGTTCACCTTCGAAAGGATTTGGATACACCACAGGATCGTTGCCAACCAGGACCGACTCTTCAAATACCCCCTGGCAAGGAAGGGCCCCCGTGACCTTGATGGTATTCAATCCCGGTCTGAGAACAAGGGTATAGTCACTTTGGGTGGTCTGGGTCAGAATCCCGTTCAATTCAACGTTGTAGAGCTCGGAACCGCTCAGGCTCAAGGTGGCCTGGGATGCATCCTGGTCCAGGGATATCAGGACCGAAAGGGGATCCGGTTCTGAGATCATAAAATCAAAACAGAATTCCTCATAGGTGATGCTTCCATCCGTAGCTCCTATGCAAGCCGAATAGGCCCCTGCGGAGAGTCCGGTCAGCTCATAGGTCCCTGTAAAACCGGCGGATTCATTTACCCCATTTCCGAGGATGGAGATCGTATAATTAAGCGCTGCATTGGCCGTAATATCAATGCCGCCATCATTGCTGCTGATGCAGGACTCACTGATGAGCATCACATTGAAATTGTCCTGCTCAAAACGATAGACCGGGCATCCGTCTGCATTGACCTCCGTATTCGGAGGGGTGCCCAGGCAGAGGTCATCTCCGTCGTCGAAGACGTTATCCCCATCGGCGTCCGGCCTGAAAACGCCTTCCACGCAAAGCTCCAGGGTAAAGTCCTGAATGAAACCACCATCGGCAGGGGCCGTATCCCTTACCAGCAGGATCCATTCCCCAAAAGAGGATTCCCCGTTAAACGATGCCAGGGACCCCAGGGGTTTTACCGTACCGCTGATAGCAGGGTCACCCCCACATACGAAAGGTGAGGCCGAGTCGTCAAAAACGGCGTTGATATTTTCTAGCTGGGAACAGGAATTGGAGGTGAGGATCACTTCCGTACCGGCGGGCGATATCAGGCTGATAATCAGGTCTGAAAGATAGGTGTGTTCTATATTCAGTGAAACGTTGATATCCGCCACAGGGAGGTCGTCCACCACTGTGATACTGGCCTGTACTGTAGGGGTCCCCGTTGATGAAATGGTAATGGGAAGACCCTGTGCGCTCTTGAATTTGCAGTTTACCGGCAGGGTGGTAAAACTAAAGGCGCTGCCGAACACCCCTTCCCCGCAATTGGTCACCGGTTTTACCCTCCAGTAATAGGTAGTCTCGGGTAAGAGAGTCTCAGGGATATAACTCTTGGATATCACGCGGGCGCTCTGGACGATGGAAGTGAATGCCGCATCAGTGGCGATCTCCACATCATAAGCGTTGTTGATGGCCGGGGTATCCCAACTCAGGATAGGCCTGAGGGGAATATCTGCCGTGGCATTGGAAGGACTGATCAACGTAACCTCCGGAAAGTCCGTATCGAATACGTTCAGGACAATGGTGATCTCCTGGGTAAAGGACGGGGCGGTAGCCCTTACCTGAATGGGATATGACCCTTCTGCCACCGAGGTGGTGTTGGAGATGGTCAGATCTACCGGGGTACCGTTTGCAGTGGCCGTACCCGGAGCGAAGGACGCCGTAAGTGCACCCGGCAGTCCGAGAGCGCTGAAGGTCACTTCCTCGTTAAAGCCACCATAGGTCTGGTAAACAAAAGGTATGACCTCGTCTGCGGGCTGACATACATCAAAGGCAAGATCCTCAAATTGAAGGACGACGGGTGACTCCTCTATCGTAAAATTACCGCTGTTCACCCCAAAGAATACATTGTTCCTGCCTTTGACCATGATCCGTGCTGTGGTCGTTGCATTCCCGGGTAACAACACTTCATGGGAACCGTCATTGGCTGCCTTTTCAGACAATTCGAAAGGATAGGTTACCCCGCCATCTATCGATAGAAATATCTGTACAAACTGTGCATTTACCGGGGGTGAGTCGGTATTAGCCACATCCCAGGTCACGGTCTGTATGGACCCCGCGCTATAAGTCTCCGAGGCTGCCTGGGAGGTCACGACAAAAGGGCCGGCTGCATTGCTGACGCGTACACTCACCTCATCTGAGGCCACTTGACCTCCTTCCGTCGAATTGTCCCTTACGGTAAGGGCAAAATTCATCTCCCTCTCGATATTGGAAACGGTTTCCCAGGCCGAATTTACCGGGGGATTGGTCTGGGTCAACTGCCCCTGGACCACTCTAGAAAGTCTCGGGAAATACCGTGCAGAATCCGTAGTAGGAGGCAAGGACCTGAAATTGGCCCCACTGGCATTCTGTGGACCAAAGGTACTGGTGGTGACCACCCCGTTGTCTATCTGTTCCCAGGCATAGGTAAGGACGTCTGATGGGTCGGGATCTGAAGCTCTCCCAGACAACACAAAGGCCGTGCCTTTGGGGATCACATAATCTGCGGATGGGGTGATAAGGGGTGGCGAATTGGCAATGGCAGTCTCAACGCCACATGTCGTGGTGAGTACATATTCCGAGATCTGGAAAATACTGATGTAATGAAAATAGTCATCCCCGTTGCTCTGTACGTTTTCCCCCTGTACAATACCTGCGTAACCCATGATGGTAGATCCGCTTGCAGGCTCTACCTGCACGCCTGTCCCTTCCGAATCAAAGGACCAGGTGTGGTTCGCCCCGAACTGGTGTCCGAGTTCGTGGGAAACATAGTCGAGGTCGAACAGGTCGCCCTGGGGATTCAGGGCAGCGGAATACGCACTCCCTTTCTGGTTTGTGCGGCATACAGATCCGATAAAACCGGCATTACCCCCATTGGTATCTTCGTGAAAAAGGTGCCCTACATCGTAGTTCAGGTCCCCGATCAAATTGTTCAAAGTGGTCTGGACCTCTGAGTTCAAATTGGCCTGGTAAGGGTCTGTATCCGGGTCTGTATAGATCACCAGGTCATTGTTTGCGACCAGTTCCAAGGTGATCCCCAGGTCTCTGTGGAAAACCTCATTCACCCTGGTCAGGGTGGCGTTGATCGCGGCAAGGGCATCAGGGACGGTACCCCCGTGGTACTGGGTGTATTCTCCCGTGGCAGAAACGGCGATTCTGTAGGATCTGAGACGCTGGTCATCCACGAGTTTAGCAGCACTTTCACGGCCCGATTCCGTTCGTTTGTCCTGGGTGGCACATATAAATGGATCTGCTTCCCCTGTGTCCCCTTCCCGGTTGTAAAGCACATAGTCCTTGGACTGACGGGATACTTTCTGTATAAACCATTTATTTTCAGTGCCCGGGTAAACGAACATGGCTTCCACCCCATTCTGGGAAACGCTGAAGCGTACTCTTTTGGATTTATCATGTACGGCCGTACCGGAATAAGATCTGATCTGTGGGTATTTTGCGGTGAGCTCAGGGGCAAAAACGGGCGTTTCCTCCACTGTATAGGCCACCAGCGCACCTTCCGGAGAAGGAAAGTAAACAAGGGTCCTGTCGGTGAGTCTGGAAGTGATACGGGTCAATTCGCGGCTCAGTATTTCGTCCTCCAGCGAATAGAATCGGACCATTTGGTTATCCAGTCGTTCTATATCCGGGGGCAGGAGCTGGGTTTGTACCTCGGCGGGTTGCCAGTATCCCGATTGTGCTACAGCATAAAAGCAGGCAAACAACATGGTTATTGGCAAAACAAGACGTAGTTTTGTCGTCATTCGGGGACTTTAAAAATTTAAAATTAAGTCTTTTTATTGATCCAACGGGGTGATTACAGTCCAAAGCATTTCTAAATACGATAAAAACCAGGCGTCCGTCATAACCATTGGCACCTTTGACGGAGTCCACATTGGCCACAGGCTCATCCTGGAACGCCTCATAAATGATGCCAGGGTGAATAACAGGGTCGCCGTTGTTCTCACCTTCTTTCCCCATCCCCGTATGGTTTTGCAGAAGGATACGGACCTTAAACTGCTCAATACCATTGAAGAAAAAAAGCAGATTCTGGATGAACTGGGTATAGACTACCTCATTATCCAGCCCTTTACCAAGACCTTTTCCAGGTTGAGTGCCACGGCCTTTGTAAGGGATGTCCTGGTCAATTCCCTGCATACCAAAAAGGTCATCATAGGATACGACCACCGCTTTGGGCGAAACCGCAATGCCAATATCAACGACCTCATCGCCTTTGGCAACGCCCTCGATTTTGAGGTGGAGGAGATCCCCGCCCAGGAAATCGAAGCCGTAGCTGTGAGCTCGACGAAAATCAGGAATGCCCTCCTCCAGGGAGATATCGCCACTGCGAATTCCTATCTGGGATATGACTATATGCTAAGCGGGAAGGTAGTCAAAGGAAAGGGCCTGGGTAAGCAACTCGGCTTCCCCACGGCCAACCTGCTGATAGAGGAATCCTATAAATTGATCCCCAAGAACGGGGTTTACGTGGTCCGTAGCAATTTCAAAGGCAGGACCGTTTACGGAATGATGAATATTGGGTTCAACCCTACTGTAGCCGGGGAGGAACACAGCATTGAGATTCACTTCTTTGACGTGGAGGAAGACCTCTACGGTCAATTTATTCAGGTCAGCATCATGGAATGGATACGGGAGGAACAGAAATTCAGCTCCCTGGACGAACTCAAGGAGCAACTTTCCAGGGATAAAGCAACTGCACGGAAAGTAATTTTGGGTTAAATGTGGCGTCGGCTTCTCTTTAAAAGGGTAGACAATTCTTCCCTGGTCGTCTTCAGGATCTTCTTTGGCCTGTTGATCAGCTTCGAATGCTTTGGGGCAATCCTGACCGGATGGGTGAGGCGTACCCTCATAGACCCTTCCTTCACCTTTACCTTTATAGGATTTGAATGGCTGCAGCCCCTGCCCGGTTACGGGATGTATTTTTATTTTGCGATGATGGGCATGCTGGGGATTTGCATCGCCCTCGGGTATAAATACCGGTGGAGCGTCATCCTCTTCACCCTGATGTGGACAGCCGTCTACCTCATGCAAAAAACGGCGTACAACAACCATTACTACCTGCTTATCCTTATCTCCTTTCTGATGTGTTTTATGCCGGCGGAGCGTTATGCTTCCATAGACAGCCGGCTGAATCCACCCCTGCAGTCTAACCACATGCCTGCCTGGGTCCGGTGGACGGTGATCCTCCAACTGTTTATCGTCTACACTTACGCCTCTATCGCAAAACTTTATGGCGACTGGCTCAATTTTTCCATTATCGCCATCCTGCTGAAAGGGAAGGCCTCCTACCCCCTTATCGGGGAGTGGCTGCAACATCCCTGGGTGCATTACGCCGTGGGTGTCGCGGGTATCACCTTCGATATGCTGATCGTTCCTGCCCTGCTCTGGAAGCCTGCGAGAAAATGGGCCTTTGGATTTTCGATCTTCTTCCACCTGTTCAACTCCATCGTGTTCCAGATCGGCATTTTTCCTTACCTGGCCCTTGCCTTTTCCGTCTTTTTCTTCCCCCCTGAAACCATCCGTAGGATTTTCCTGCCCGGGAAAACCCTGTACACAGAGGAGGAAATCAGCGTACCCTCCTATAGAAAACCCCTATTGTTGGGGTTGGGGGTCTATTTTATAGTCCAGCTGAGCCTCCCGTTGCGGCATTACTTTATAGCAGATGATGTCCTTTGGACGGAGGAAGGCCACAGGATGAGCTGGAGGATGATGCTCAGGACAAGGGCAGGACTGGCCCAATACAAGGTAGTGGATAAAAAGACAGGAGAATCCACGGTGGTTCCGGCCGGCCTTTATCTCAGTTCCCAGCAACTGGAAAAGGTGACCTGCTACCCGGACTACATCTGGCAGTTTGCCCAATTCCTGAAAAAGGAATACGCCAGGGAAGGGAAGGATGTAGCTGTGTTTGTCAAGTCGAGGGTCAGCATCAATGGCCGGCCCCTGGAGGCCTTTACAGACCCTTCGATCGATCTGGCAGCCGAGAAATGGGACCCCTTTAAACACCATACCTGGATCCTTCCCTCGCCTTTGAGATCCGACTGAAAATCCCTGTAAGACTCCCCTTTTAAACTCCGTCAATTAAGCGTAAATTTGTGCCTTAATCTATGGACAATGCTAGTACTCCAAGCTGTACGGGATAACAGGGAAGACCTGATCAAAGCACTTAAAAAAAGGAATATCGATCCTGAGCCCCTGCTCGACAAGGTTTCCGAACTCGATGAAAAACGCAGGGCCATACAGACGCAAATGGATGCCACCCTGGCCCAGTTGAATGCCACCTCCAAAGAGATCGGGATCCTTTTTAAATCAGGGAAAGCCGAGGAAGCCCAGGCACTCAAGGAGAAATCCGTTCTGTTCAAAGAAGAATCCAAAACACTGGGGGAAACATTAAATGCCGTGACCTCGGCCCTGGATGAAACACTCTACCTCATTCCCAACGTGCCTCACGACCTCGTGCCCGAGGGCAATTCTTCTGAAGACAATGAAGAGGTGATGCGGGAAGGAGACATCCCGGTTCTAAAAGATGGAGCCCTGCCCCACTGGGATCTGGCCAGGAAATACGACATTATAGATTTTGAACTGGGCGTGAAGATTACAGGGGCCGGATTCCCTGTTTACAAAGGGAAGGGTGCCAAACTGCAGCGCGCCCTTATCACCTACTTCCTGGACAAAAATACGGCTGCGGGTTACCGGGAGATTCAGGTGCCACACTTGGTCAATGCGGCTTCCGGTTTTGGTACAGGACAGCTTCCGGACAAGGAAGGCCAGATGTACCATGTGACTGCAGACGACCTCTATCTGATCCCCACGGCAGAGGTGCCTGTGACCAATATCCTGCGGGATACTATCCTGCAGGCAAAAGACCTGCCTGTTTGCTATACGGGGTATACCCCCTGTTTCAGGCGGGAAGCGGGGAGCTATGGGGCCCATGTACGCGGGCTCAACCGCCTGCACCAGTTTGACAAGGTGGAGATCGTGAGGGTCGAACAGCCGGCTGATTCCTATAAAGCCCTGGATGCCATGGTGGAACATGTAAAAGGCATTCTGAGAGAATTGAAACTCCCGTTCCGTGTACTACGCCTTTGTGGAGGTGATCTGGGATTCACCTCTGCCCTCACCTATGATTTCGAGGTGTTCTCAACCGCACAGGACAAATGGCTTGAGATCAGTTCGGTGTCTAATTTCGAGACCTACCAGGCCAACCGGCTTAAGCTCAGGTACAGGGATGAAAATGGGAAGACGCAGTTAGCTCACACCCTGAATGGAAGTTCCCTGGCCCTGCCAAGAGTCCTGGCCGGAATCCTGGAAAACTACCAGACTGAAAAGGGAATCAGGGTGCCCGAAGTACTCATCCCCTATACCGGTTTTGAGATCATAGATTAAGATTTCCTAAATAGTATTTCTTCTCGTA
Source organism: Muriicola sp. (assembly GCF_041567615.1). Taxonomy (GTDB): domain Bacteria; phylum Bacteroidota; class Bacteroidia; order Flavobacteriales; family Flavobacteriaceae; genus Muriicola. The sequence goes on along the minus strand of NZ_JBFGBM010000037.1, from coordinate 5,989 downwards.
TTGGATTACCTTTGAGGAAGTCCTATGAAGAAGAATTGTGTTTTGTTGTGGTTTTTCCTCCTCTCCGTATCCCTCTGGGGGCAGGATGATTTCCTTGCCAAACAGTACCTGAACAACGGGGAATACGAGAAAGCCAAAGCCTTTTATGAACGCCTCGTCGCCCAGAACCCGAGGAGGATGGACTTTGCCGAGAACCTGGTCAACTGCTACGAGCAGCTGGAGGAATTCGTAAAGGCGGAGACTTTCCTGCAGGACAGGATCGCAACAGGCAGTGCCTATCCCACCATCTATATCGACCTCGGTTATAACTACCGTTTACAGGACAGGATCGGGGAGGCCAGAGAGAACTACGAAAAAGCCCTGCAGGCCATAGAGAAAAATCCCAATTACGGTTATGGTATCGGGGTAGGATTTCAGCGCTACGCCTTGCTCGACTATTCCCTGAAAGCCTACGAAAGGGCCATGGAACTCAACCCGGACCTCGATTACAACTTCCAGATAGCATTGATCTACGGGGAACAGGGGAATATCGAAAAGATGTTCCGGGCCTATGCAGATCTATTGGGCAATGGGAGGGCCAACATAGAGAATGTACTGGGGAAGATCGGGGACTTCATCAGTGAAGACCCCAAAGAGGAGAAGAACCAGTTGCTGAAAAAAGTAGTGCTGGAAAAGGCTCAAAAGGAACCTGCTGTCCTGTGGAATGAATTGCTGAGCTGGCTCTTTGTGCAGCAAAAACAATTCAATTACGCCTTCCTGCAGGAAAAGGCTATCTATAAAAGGACAGGGGAAGCTTCCATGGAACGGCTGATCGCCCTGGGAAATAATGCCCTTGAAGAAGGAAGCGCCGCAACGGCCACCGATATCTTCAAATACATCGAAAAGAACAGCACGGATCCCGTGATACGCCTCAATGCGCAACTCAACTTACTGGACATCAAACTCCTCACGGCAACCGCCAAAGACTATTCGGAAATTGACGAGCAATACCGGGAGCTCGTCGATACCTATGGATATCAATCCAATACCTTACAACTGCAGGTAGCCTACGCCAATTTCCTGACCTTCAGAAGGGGTGAATCGGCCAGGGCCATTCCCATCCTCAAAAGATCTCTGGAACTCCCCCTCCCTAAATACGGGGAAGCCTATATCAAGATGGCTCTGGGTGACATTCTGGTCTTCGACCAGAGATTTAACGAGGCCCTGATCTACTTTTCCCAGGTCCAGAAGAATCTCAAGAACGATGTGCTAGGACAGGAAGCGCGGTTCAAGGTGGCCCAGACCAGTTTCTACAAAGGGGATTTTGAATGGGCACTTACCCAGCTCAAGGTACTCAGGGGATCCACCTCCCAGCTCACGGCCAATGATGCCATGCAGCTGAGCCTGCTGATCTCGGACAATTCCCTGGAGGATTCTACCCAGACCGCTTTGAAAAAGTACGCCCGGGCAGACCTGCTCGCCTATCAGAACAAAAAAACGGAAGCTATCGCCGTGCTGGAAGAGATCCTGCAGCAACACAAGGGGGAAAGCATTGAGGACGAAGCCCTGTTGAGACAGGCTCAGCTCCTTGCCGGCGCAGGCGACACTGAAGCCGCCTTATTCAATTACACAAAGATCATAGAGTTCTACGGAGATGACATACTTGCAGATGATGCGCACTTCGCCATGGCCGAATTGTTCAGGACCGTGCTCAACCAGCCGGAGAAGGCCAAGTACCATTACGAACAGATTCTCTATAAATATCAGGATAGTTATTTTTTCCCCCAGGCACGGAAGTATTTCAGGATTCTCAGGGGGGACGTGATCAATTAAAATAGCCCTTATGCTTATATACAATGTTACCCTGCACGTGGAAGATGCGATCCTACCCCAATGGCTGGATTGGATGAAATCGACCCATATCCCGGAAGTGCTCTCCACCGGTAAATTCCTGGAAGCCACCATGACAAGGATACTCTCAGAAGAGGATGCCGGGGGCAGTTCGTACTCGGTGCAATACAAGGTCAGGGACAGGGCTACTCTGGAAAAATATTACAAGGAGGATGCAGCACGCCTCAGGAAACAGACCGAAAAACTTTTTGGGAATTCCGTAATCGCCTTCAGGACGGAACTGGAGGTACTGACTATCGACAGGCCTCCCATAAAAAGCGCAACTGCCTACCTGTTCACATATGGGACTTTGCAGGAGGAAGGAGTCCAGAACATGGTCTTCTCCCGCACCTTAAATGGCAACAGGGACTGTTTGGGTTCCCATAAAATATCGGAGAAGATGGTGGGCGGACTCTACCCTACCATCAAAAGTTCCGAAGACCCAAACGACAAGGTCGAAGGTTTTGTCTACGTGATCAGTGAAGAAGAACTGACACTGGTCGACGCCTATGAAGGGGAGGCCTATGAAAGGAAAAGTATAACCCTGGAATCAGGGGTGAAGGCCTGGGTTTATTTGGGCAAGCCCGGAATTTAAAACTGTCTTTCATGAGCAAACGCAACAGGAAATTCTCCGACGGATCGAAGAGGAAACACAAGACCCGGGGACCGGAGGAAGGGCAGGTCAGGGCCAAGAAACACCTGGGACAGCATTTTTTGAAGAATGAAGAGATCGCGAAGAGGATCGCTTCTACGCTTTCCCTGGAAGGATACCGGGATGTCCTGGAAATCGGGCCGGGAACCGGAGTATTGACCAAGTATTTGCTTTTGAGGGATGCAGATCTGGTGGCCATGGACCTCGATTCGGAATCTATCGTCTACCTCAACCACAGTTTTCCCCTGGAACACCCGAAAGTACTTAATCGGGAGGGTTCATTCCGCGTGATCGAGGCCGATTTCCTCCAGACTGACCTGAGCGAATACTTCGCAGACAGACCCTTTGCTATTATTGGGAATTTCCCGTACAACATCTCTACTCAGATCGTTTTTAAATTGCTGGAATACCGAAGACAGATCCCGGAATTTTCCGGCATGTTTCAGAAAGAAGTCGCAAAGAGAATATGTGAGAAGGAAGGCAGTAAGACGTACGGTATCCTATCCGTGCTGGTGCAGGCCTTTTACCATGCCGAGTATCTCTTTACCGTCCATCCCGAAAACTTCGATCCCCCTCCCAAAGTTCAGTCGGGCGTATTGAGACTCAGCCGCAAGGAAGAGCAGGAGATCGGGTATGACGAGGCCTTGTTTTTCAGGGTGGTAAAGACCGCTTTTAACCAGAGGCGAAAGACCCTGAGGAACAGTTTAAAAACCATGAACCTCTCCGATAATCTCAAAGAAGATGCTATCTTTGACCGACGCCCGGAACAACTGGGAGTTGCGGAATTTATTTCGCTGACACAGAAGATAGCCCATGACACCGTTTAAGCTCACAGAGGAATTACTGGTAGAGATCGCTGAGCTCATTGATACTCGCAGTGATGATACCCTTCTCGAGCTTATGAAGGAGGTACACTTCGCTGATGTAGCCGAGATCGCCAACGAGCTGGACGAAGAACAGGCCACCTACCTCATCAAACTTCTCGATAGTGACAAAACCTCAGACGTCCTCACAGAGCTCGATGATGACGTCAGGGAAGCCATCCTGAACAACCTTTCTTCCAAGGAGATCGCAGAAGAACTGGCGGAACTCGACACGGATGACGCGGCCGACATCATCGCAGAACTCCCCAAGGAGATCGTACAGGAGGTCATCTCGGAGATCGAGGACAAGGAACACGCCAAACACATCGTCGATCTCCTGCGTTATGATGAGAATTCGGCGGGGGGACTCATGGCCAAGGAATTGGTAAAGGTCAATGAGAACTGGACCGTCCTCAGGTGTGTGAAGGAGATGAGGGCCCAGGCAGAGAATGTCACCCGTGTCCACTCCATCTACGTGGTCGACGATGAAGAAAAACTAAAGGGCAGGCTGTCCCTGAAGGATCTCCTCACCACCTCCACCACCAACCCGATCAAGAATGTATACATCCCCCAGGTAGATTCGGTGAACGTGAACGAAAAACCGGAGGAGGTCGCCAAGATCATGTCCAAATACGACCTGGAAGCCATCCCCGTCGTGGATGAGATCGGGCGGCTGGTGGGCAGGATCACCATTGACGATATCGTAGACGTGATCAGGGAAGAGGCCGAAAAGGATTACCAGCTCGCTGCCGGTATCTCCCAGGACGTGGAGGCCGATGACAGTATCTGGATCCTCACCCGCGCCCGGCTGCCCTGGTTGTTCCTCGGCCTTTTGGGCGGACTCGGGGCTGCGGCCATCATGGGCGGGTTCGAGGAAATGATCAGCAAACACGCAATCCTGTTTTTCTTTACCCCCTTGATCGCAGCGATGGCAGGGAATGTAGGGGTACAATCCAGCGCCATCATCGTTCAGGGACTCGCCAATGACGACCTCAAGGGAAGTATCGGGAACAGGCTGGTAAAAGAGATGTTCCTCGCTCTGCTCAACGGGTTCCTTCTGGCGGTCGTGCTGCTGTTCTTTACCTGGGTTTGGAAAGGGGCCTTTGTCACAGCCCTGGCTATCTCCATCTCCCTGGTCACCGTCATTGTAGTGGCAGGGATCATCGGCACCTTTACTCCGCTCTTCCTTCACAAAAGAGGGATAGACCCTGCCATTGCCACAGGACCTTTTATCACCACCAGCAATGACATCTTCGGGATCCTGATCTATTTTACCATCGCCAAGCTCTTGCTGGGAATCTGAATGTAATCGAAATATCATACCTTAAGCCTCCCTTAAAGGAATCAATATCTGAGTTCTATGCGTATCAAAGTGGGAGTGATCCAGGACAGCCCCGTCTTCTTCGACAAGGATAAAACGCTCAAAAAGGTGGGGAACCTGCTCGATCGGTATGCCGATCAGAAATGCGACCTCATGGTGTTTCCGGAATCCTTCATCCCCGGTTATCCCAGGGGTTTCTCCTTTGGCGCCACCGTGGGAAACCGTACAGACGAGGGTCGCAAGCTTTATGCTGAATACCACAGGAACAGTATTGAACTGGGTTCAGAGGAGATCCGGAAACTGGAAAAACTGTCCAGGAAACACAAGGCCTACCTGGTTATGGGAGTGACGGAGAAAAAACACCAGAACGGAAGTTTGTACTGTTCCATGCTCTATATCTCCCCGGCGAAAGGTCTCCTGGGCGTACATCGGAAAATAAAACCCACGGGAACCGAAAGGGTTATCTGGGATGAGGCCGGGGGTGAGGATCTGGTGACCTTCAAGACCGGGATCGGAAAGTTAGGCGGACTCATCTGCTGGGAAAATTACATGCCCCTGGCCAGGATGGCCATGTACAGGCAAGGCGTGGAAATCTACATCGCCCCTACAGCGGATGCGCGGGAATCCTGGGTCCCCACCATGAGGCATATCGCCCTGGAAGGCCGGTGCTTTGTCCTGGGCTGCAATGAATACTATTCCGAAAAGATGCTACCGGAGAAATATAAAGACCTGTTGAACGACAGGTCTTCTGTGAACTGTGCCGGTGGCAGCGTGATCGTTTCCCCGAGGGGGGAGGTCCTTGCCGGACCCCTCTGGGATGAGGCGGGGATTCTGACGGCCACGCTCGACCTGGAGGAGGTGACCGCTGCCAGACTGGATTTTGATGTGAACGGGCATTACAACAGGCCGGATATTTTTGACCTTAAGGTAAACGGGCAACCCCCGTTACAGGATGAAGAAATAACTTAGAAACTATTTATGAAGCCGGTCAATCTAAAAGAGAAACAAGCCCTGATAAGCGATACATGGCATCCCCACCAGATTGCCCGGGTAGACGATATGCATGTATTGCTGGCCCGGCTAAAAGGGGAATTCGTCTGGCATGCCCATGAGGAGGAGGACGAACTGTTCCAGGTCTTGAAGGGCACCTTGTACATGCAGTTCAGGGACCGGACTGAGATCGTGAAGGAAGGAGAGATCATCGTCGTGCCCAAAGGGGTGGAACATTGCCCTGCCACGAAGGATGATGAGGAAGTGCTGGTCATGCTCTTCGAAAAACAATCT
>NZ_JBFGBM010000036.1:0-17572 GCF_041567615.1 Muriicola sp. | reverse complement strand
CCAGGGCGTTATAAATATTCTGCCCGCTTGACAGTCCCTGCGGGAAAGAGAGTTTGAAGTCGTTAAAGGGCAAGGTCAGGGCATAGCGCTCCGAGGCTTCCTTTTCATAAAAGGTCTTGGCATCCCGTGGCAGGTTGTCCTGGATAAGCGCTGTTAAGTCAGTAGTGCGGAAGAGGGAATCGAGTTGATTCGCCGAGAATCCTGAAGCATAGAGGGCACCGATTATAGCCCCCATACTGGTCCCTCCGATGTAATCGATACGGACCCCGGATTCCTCGATCACCTTCAGGGCTCCTATATGTGCCAGTCCCTTGGCCCCTCCACCACTGAGCACAAGCCCTACCTTAGGTGTTTTCAGGGAATCTGCTTCCTGGGCGGTCAACAGACACCCGATCAACAGGAGAAAAAGGGTGGGTAATACCTTACGCATGCCTTGAAGATAGAGGTTTAGTGAAAGTTTTCATATATTTTCTTTGCCTTGGCCCAGCCTACCACTTCACTGAGGTCTTCCAGGGATGCTTCTTTGACCCTTTTTACAGATTTGAATTTCTTCAGGACCTGTTCCACCGTCTTGTCACCGATCCCCTGAATGTCCTCCAGGGCGGAATGGATCGCATTCTTGCTCCGCTTATCCCGGTGGAAGGTGATCCCGAATCTGTGTGCCTCATTCCTGAGTTGCTGAATGATCCTGAGGGATTCGGATTTCTTGTCCAGATAGAGAGGGACCGGGTCTCCTGGAAAGTAGATCTCCTCCAGCCGTTTGGCGATCCCGATGATGGCGATCTTACCCCTGAGATCAAGAGCTTCGAGGCTTTTCAGGGCGGAGGTGAGCTGACCCTTGCCCCCGTCTATTACGATGAGCTGAGGGAGGGACGAACCTTCGTCCAGCATCCTCCTGTATCTGCGAAATACCACTTCTTCCATAGAGGCAAAGTCATCGGGACCTTCTACGGTCCTGATATTGAAGTGTCGGTATTCCTTTTTGGCGGGTTTCCCATCCCTGAAGACCACACAGGCCGCAACCGGGTTGCTGCCCTGAATGTTAGAGTTGTCAAAACATTCTATATGCCTCGGTTCCTCCGAAAGCCGGAGGTCCTTTTTCATCTGGGCCATGATACGGTTCACATGCCTGTCGGGATCCGTGATCTTCACCTGTTTGAAACGCTCCTGCCTAAAGAACCTCGCGTTTCGCTCAGAGAGGTCCACGATCTTTTTCTTGTCACCCAGTTTGGGGACCGTGACCTTCAGATCATCCGGTAGGGCCAGCGGAAAAGGCAAATACAATTCGCGGGACTGCGACTGGAAACGGTTGCGGATCTCGACGATGGCCAGCTGCAGCAACTCCTTATCGGTCTCCTGCAGTTTCTTCCTGATCTCCATGGTATGCGACCTGATGATAGAGCCGTGGGAGAGCTGCAGGAAATTGATATAGGCATAGGCCTCATCTGATATGATAGAGAAGACATCCACGTTGTTGATCCTCGGATTCACGATGGTGGACTTGGCCTGGTAATTTTCAAGAACTTCGATCTTGTTCTTGATCTGCTGAGCGGCTTCGAATTGCATCTCGGCCGCGAGTTGCTTCATTTCTTTCCGGAAATAGTGGAGGGAGGACTTGAAATTCCCCTTGATGATCTCCCTGATATCATTTATCTGTTGTCGGTATTCCTCTTCCTGTTGCAGCCCTTCACAGGGACCTTTGCAATTGCCCATGTGGTATTCGAGGCATACCTTGTATTTGCCGGCTGTAATTTTCTCCTCCGAAAGATCGTAATTGCACGTGCGCAGGGGATAGACACTCCTGATGAGGTCGAGGAGCGTTTTGACGGTTTTCATACTCGTATACGGGCCGAAGTACTCCGATCCGTCCTTGATGAGTTTCCGGGTAGGGAATATCCTGGGAAATCGTTCGTTTTTGATACAGATCCAGGGGTAGGACTTATCGTCCTTGAGCAATACGTTGTAGCGGGGCTGGTACTTCTTAATGAGGTTGTTCTCCAGCAGCAGAGCATCCGACTCCGTTGGGACCACAATGTGCTTGATGTTTCGGATCTTTTTCACCATCACGCGGGTCTTCCCGTTCTCGTGGGTCTTGGTAAAATAAGAAGTCACTCTTTTTTTGAGGTTCTTGGCCTTACCCACATACAGCATTTTCCCGTCCTTGTCAAAGAATTGGTAGACGCCGGGTGAACCCGGCAGGGTGTTGAGCTGTAGTTCGACGGTTAACTCTGGCATGAGGCTGAGATGGAGGCGCTTTGCACAAAGATAATGTAGCAAAATCATTTGAAACCTTACGCCCTGTGGATTTATTCCCCCTGTTGAGTTCGAAAAATCTTCCTTACGGATTTGGGGTTACGCCCCCCATTTTTGAGCTTATTCCTGTTTGAAGTTTTCGATTCCCTGTTAAATCTTTACTAAAAATGTGCATTTCATCGGGATAATTTGACCATTTATAGAATTGATATTCTTTTTTTTTTATTTTTAGGGCGTAACAAAACTAAAATGGATAATTACCTGATTACCCTGGGCATGTATCTTATATTGATGCTGTTCTTCAAAATCTATTTTACTGTTTCTGCTAAAGACTAAAGTTCTTTTGCTCCCCACCGCTCTGAACTTCCCGGCCTGATGCTAAAAAAAGACCTCCGGACCCACTTCCTGGATCTAAGAGATCATACCCCTGTCTCAACCTTAGAAAACGCCAGTTTAGCCCTATCAGAAAACGTCTTGAAGCTGCCCGTATGGGACGTGTCCACGTTCCACATCTTTCTTCACAGCCCAGATAAAAAAGAACTAGACACCCGGCCTATCTTGAGGATTTTAAGGGAGAAAAACAAGGATATCCTGGTTCCCAGAATGAGTCCGAACCATCAGCTCCAACATATCCTTTTAACGGAAGATACGATCCTCGAGGTTAACTCCTGGGGTATCCCCGAACCGGTCAGCGGGGTTTCCGTCGAACCGGATAAGGTAGATGTGGTATTTACCCCCTTGCTGGCTTTTGATCGGAGGGGCCACAGGGTGGGGTATGGAAAGGGGTATTACGACAGGTTCTTTGCCCATTGCAGGAAGGATTGTATTAAGATCGGCCTCAGCCTGTTCGAGGCGGTGGAGGAAATTACCGATGCTGGGGAGAACGATATCCCCCTGAATTACTGTGTAACCCCACTCAGGATCTATGAATTCTGACTTTCCTCCGGGACCTGCTCGATATTTGGACTCTTCTTGCCGAAAGCCTTTTTGTTAAAGACCACCAGGATCCCTACCCCCGTGCTGATTGCGGTGTCCGCGATATTGAATACGGGCTCAAAAAACCGGAAGTCCTTCCCCCCTACAAAAGGCACCCAATCCGGCCATGTGGTATCTATCAACGGGAAATAAAGCATGTCTACAACCTTGCCATAAAATAATTTGCCATAGGGATCTTCTGCGAACAGGGTGGCTACGGTATTGTAGCTGTCATTAAAGATCATCCCGTAGAAAAGAGAGTCGATAATATTGCCAACTGCCCCCGCAAAGATGAGGGAAATAGCCAGAATCAGGGTCCTGGAGGCACCTTTCCGTATGCTGTCCCAAAGCCAGTACCCAATACCGGTGATGGCGAACAACCGGAATACAGTGAGAACCAGCTTGCCTGCACTGTCTGAGATCGGAAGCAGGTCGCTGAGTTTAGTTCCCCAGGCTGCCCCTTCATTCTCGATGAACAGGATCTTGAACCAGTCGAAGACGTCAACCGACTCGCCCAGTATAAAATGGGTTTTGATATACACTTTGCTGATCTGGTCGGCCAGCAGGATCACAAGGACGAGGGCGAGGGATTTCTTAATATTCATATTTCTCAGCTGCAGGGGCAAAAATAGGGATATTTAATACATTTCTTTGTACCGAATTACGGTTGGGGGATTCCTTCATCCTACTGCGTTTTTCGAATAATAATATCACCCCTGACAGATTCCAGGGTGAATTGATTTTTCCCGAAAGGCAACTCCGGTTTTTCTACCTGCCCGTATTTTGAATTTGCCTTCACGACTCCGTTTTCAGCCGAAAGGAGGATATCCCCGCTTAGGGTGGTCACCCTGATCAACCCTTCGGGATTTTCGAGAGAACATTGACCGTCACTGAGAACGATCTCCAGGTCTCGAAAAATACCCCCTGCCACCACTCGGGTGTTGGTCCCATAGATGCCAACGATCTGGTCTTCCGGGACACGGACCAGCAAGGTAACGGCCACGACCTTATGAGCGCTCAGTTTATCGTTCGGTGCCTCAAAGAAAGGCTGAAATGACCCTGAGATAGTCAGCGTATTCCCGTTTTCCGTCAATTCGATCCCAATATCCCTCTGATATTCACCTTCCATCTTGGCCTCCAGCTGCAATTCAACCCCCGGGGCTGTGGTCAGTTCAACCTCGGAGAATTGTTGCGCATCTATCTGGATGGAGGTGATATGGGGCAGAAGCATGGCCTTTTTAACGAACTTCTGGCCACAGGCGTAGTGGACGCTTAAAAGTAGGAGTAAAAAGCTGGCAACATATTTCACCGTGATCCTATAAAAACGCCCCTGGACGGGGCGTTGATCATTTCTGCATGTTTTTGGCTTCAATGCTCAGGGTAGCATGGGGGACCAGTTTCAAGCGTTCCTTATTGATCAATTTTCCGGTAACCCGGCAAATACCATAGGTCTTGTTCTCTATCCGCAGCAAAGCGTTTCTCAGGTCGCGGATAAATTTCTCCTGCCGGATAGCCAATTGGGTGTTGGCCTCTTTACTCATGGTCTCTGAGCCTTCTTCAAAAGCCTTAAACGTAGGGGATGTGTCATCCGTACCATTGTTCCCGTCATTCATATAGGAACTCCTAAGCAGTTCCAGATGGCTTTTTGCTTTCTCTATTTTTTCTTCGATCAGAACCCGAAATTCTTCCAATTCCTTATCTGAATACCTAACCTTTAAATCTTGTCCCATAATGTCAATGTTTTTTGATCAACAATTTTGTATTTACCTCATCGAAGGCGATCTCCGTACCTGCATCCAACTGTTCTTCCAGTACGAGATCTGCGGTAAGCGTCTCTGTTTTGATGTACTGCATGTTACTTTCGATCGCTTTTTCTACAAAACCGTCTTTAAGTACTTTAATGTCAATTTTATCTGTTACTTCCAATCCGGACTCCTTTCTCAGGTTCTGGATTCGGTTCACAAGTTCCCGGGCGATTCCTTCTTTTCTCAGTTCCTCGTCGATTGTTATATCGAGCGCCACTGTGAGTGCACCCGAGCTTGCTACGAGCCATCCGGCAATATCTTCTGAGGAAATCTCTACTTCCTCTAACTGTAAGTTAATACTTTTATTTTCTAACTCAATGGATATTTCGCCTTCCCGTTCAATTTTCTGGATATCTTCCTGCGAAAACCCTGCCACTTTCTGGGCGATCTTTTTCATGTCTTTCCCGAATCTGGGACCCAGCACCTTAAAATTAGGCTTGATCTTTTTCACCAGGATTCCGGAAGCGTCATCCAGTAATTCGATTTCTTTTACATTCACCTCAGACTTGATCAACCCGGACACAGCTTCGATTTCTTTTCGCTCCCTTTGGTCTAGCACCGGGATCATTACCTTTTGAAGGGGCTGCCTTACTTTGATCTTTTCCTTTTGGCGTATGGAAAGTACCAGGGATGATATCGTTTGGGCCTTGGCCATCTTACTCTCCAGCTCTGCGTTTACCATAGCCTGATCGAAGGCCGGAAAATCAGATAAATGGACGCTCTCCTTCCCCTTGAGTTCGGTGCCTTTCATCAGGTCGGTATAGAGACGCTCCATAAAAAAGGGCGCAATGGGTGCCGATAACTGGGCTACGGTACGCAGGCAGGTATGCAATGTCTGGTAGGCAGAGATCTTATCCTTCTGGTAATCCCCTTTCCAGAACCTCCTCCTGCACAAACGCACGTACCAGTTACTCAGGTTTTCCTGTACGTAGTCTGATATGGCCCTGGCCGCCTTCGTAGGTTCATAATCTGCGTAGGCTTCATCCACGGTTCTGATCAGGGAATGAAGTTCGGAAAGGATCCATTGATCGATCTCAGGCCTTTCCTTTAATGGGATCTCCTCCTCTTTGTATTTGAAACCATCGATATTCGCATACAGGGCAAAGAAGGAATACGTGTTATACAGCGTGCCAAAGAACTTGCGCTTCACCTCCAGGATCCCTTCCATGTCGAATTTCAGGTTATCCCATGGGTTGGCGTTGGAGATCAGGTACCAACGGGTAGCATCCGGGCCGTGCTCTCCTACAACCTCTAACGGATCAACGGCGTTACCCAGTCTTTTAGACATCTTCTTCCCGTCCTTGTCCAGGACAAGTCCGTTGGAAACCACATTGCGGTAGGCCACCGAATCAAAGACCATAGTGGCAATAGCGTGCAGGGTATAGAACCATCCTCGGGTCTGGTCAACTCCTTCTGCGATAAAATCTGCGGGGAAATTCTTTCCCTGGTCTATGAGTTCCTTGTTTTCGAAAGGGTAATGCCATTGTGCGTAGGGCATGGAGCCGCTGTCGAACCAGACGTCTATCAGGTCGGTTTCCCTTCGCATGGGCTTTCCGTCCGGAGAAACCAGGATGATGTCGTCCACCACATTCTTGTGCAGGTCGATCTTCTCGTAATTAGACTCCTCCATATTCCCGGGCTCGAAGGAAGCGAATACATCTTCCTTCATATAGCCGGCGGCTACAGACTTGACCATCTCCTCTTTCAGCTGGGCCACAGAGCCGATGATGACCTCTTCCTTTCCATCCTCTGTCCTCCAGATGGGCAGGGGGATCCCCCAGAAACGGGAGCGGGAGAGGTTCCAGTCGTTTGCATTGGCCAGCCAGTTCCCAAACCGTCCAACTCCTGTGGCCTTTGGTTTCCAGTTGATGGTCTGGTTGAGCTCGTACATCCGGTCCTTGATCTCGGTGACCTTGATGAACCAGGAATCAAGGGGGTAATACAGGATGGGCTTGTCTGTCCTCCAGCAATTGGGATAGCTGTGGAGGTATTTCTCTACTTTGAAAGCCCTGTTCTCCTCCTTGAGGCGGATGGCGATCTCTACGTCTACAGACTTTTCAGGGGCTTTGCCATCCTCATAGTATTCGTTCTTGACGTATTTCCCGCTGAGTTCCTTCATTTCGGGGCGGAATTTTCCCTGAAGGTCTACCAGGGGTACGGGGTTCTTACCTTCATCCAGAACCAGCATGGGCGGGACCTCAGGAGTGGCCTGTTTTGCCACCAGGGCATCATCCGCACCAAAGGTAGGGGCCGTGTGAACGATCCCTGTTCCGTCTTCGGTGGTGACGAAATCCCCCCCGATCACACGGAATGCATTTTCCGGGTGCTGATAGGGCAGCGCATAGGGAAGCAGCTGCTCATATCTCGCCTCAATAAGGTCTTTCCCCTTCATGCTTCTCATCACCCTGAAGGGTATCTTCTTATCTTCCGCCTTGTACCCGGCCAATGCCTCTTCTGAGGTCACCTCAAAGAACCGGCCTTTGAATTGCTCCCCGACCAGGGTCTTGGCCAGGATCACATGAATAGGCTCAAAGGTGTATTGGTTGTAAGTCTTTACCAGGACATAGTCGATCTTAGGACCCACGGTAAGTGCCGTATTCGAAGGCAACGTCCAGGGAGTGGTGGTCCAGGCGAGAAAGAAAATCTCCCCATCTATCTCCTGGAGAAAGTCGGGTAGGCTTTCCTTCCTGGCCCTGAACTGGGCGGTTACAGTCGTATCCGTGATATCCTGGTAGGTTCCCGGCTGGTTCAGTTCGTGAGAGCTGAGTCCGGTTCCGGCCTTAGGAGAATAGGGTTGTATGGTGTAACCTTTGTAAAGCAGGCCTTTGTCATAGATTTCCTTCAGGAGCCACCAGACGGTTTCCATGTACTTAGACTTGTAGGTTATGTACGGGTCCTGCATGTCGACCCAATAACCGATCTTCTCCGTCATGGAATTCCAGGCATCGGTGTACCGCATGACTGCTTTTTTGCATGCCGCGTTGTACTCTTCTATGCTGATTTTTACCCCTATGTCTTCCTTGGTAATGCCAAGTTCCTTCTCAACCCCGAGTTCTATGGGGAGGCCGTGTGTATCCCACCCGGCTTTGCGCTTCACCTGGTACCCTTTCATGGTCTTGTACCGGGGGAAGATGTCCTTGATGGTCCTGGAGATCACGTGGTGGATGCCTGGCATCCCATTGGCAGAGGGTGGGCCTTCGTAAAAGACGTAACCCGGTTTTCCCTCCCTGGAGGTAATGCTCTTTTCAAAAATGCGATTGTCTTTCCAGCGCTTGAGGATCTCCTCCCCTATTCGGGGTAAATCCAGTCCCTTGTATTCCTGAAATTTCATAATCGCTGCTATTTCACCTATTTAAAGGTGGCAAAATTAGTGATTTTTGTCTTAATTCAGGAGGTATGTCCTACAAAAAAAGGCCCGTAAACGGGCCTTTCATTCAATAGGTTACACAGGAATTATCGCGTACCTGTGATGGTTACATTTGCACTGATCTGAAGGGCCGATGAAACGCTTATGGAACCGAGGTTAAGGCCTGTAGTCGACTCAGCCTCCAGAAGGGCATTGAAAAAGAAAGCGTCCCCATCTCGATTGTAAGAAGCAAAGATCAGTTCGTACTCTCCTTCCTCAAGGAAACTCAGGGTGTAAGACCCGCTGTTTGCATTGACCACGGAACTGGTTACCGCATTCTTAAAAGTCACATTGCTCTCTCCCTGCCCCCTGGTCTCAGTCTCGGCATTAAAGGTGCCTTTTTCATAGGCGTACACCACGATCCTGTCTGAGGTATTTTGGGAATCATTGGCAACTCCGGAGATCCTGCCTGTGCTCTCTTCATTGACAGTACGAATACCTGCTGAAAGTTCAGACATGGAAACAAACTCAAAGTTTGATTCAACGGTTCCCTGCTCTTCCCTGATCGTCTTCCTCAGATCAAAGTCGAGTACCACTTCATTTGTAGTCTTTGCAAAGACCTCAAAGGCATCGGATACCGAGATACGATCAGACTGGGCCGTCAGCTTGTCTTTGGCGCCATTGGCCAGGGCCACGTAGCACCCCGGTGCATTCCCCTGAGCATCCGTGTCGTAATCCAGCACCAGTTCGAGGTTGGAATAAGACCGTGCTGCAAGGTCGAGGTTCCCCAGGGTTTCCGTCTGTCCGTTGACCAAAGCGGCCAGGTTTACTGTCGTCCTGCTGAATCCTTCCAGCGACTTGCCGTCTACCCGGACATCTGCAAGGGTAACAAAGACACCTTCTACATTGGCATTGTCTATTGGGGCATCCGTGATCTTAAAAGTGGTATTGTAGGTCTCTCCTGACATGTCCACTTCATTGTCATCCTTGCTGCAGGATTGTGTTAAAAATACAGTTGCTAAAACTAAGATTGACGATTTAAAAAAATGTCTCATAGAATTGAAGTTTTATTTGGGTTTATTGTTCACCATATCAACAACGATGAACGATTCTACCCTCCTAAAAATTTGTTAAATTTTGTTAAATGTCGATGAACGACATCTACTAAAAACCCAATAAACACGGGTGTTTAGGTACACAGGACGAGTTAATTGCCTGATAGTCAGACAGGCAGAGTCCTCAAACATTCTACATTCAAAATTTTTGTGTACGGGGGATAAAATCGGGCGTCAAAAAGTATATCCCAGGGCGACGATGAAGTTGATACCCGGGGCAGCGATCCCAGAGGAATAGGGACGGTACCTCTGGTCAGTCAAATTCTCCAGGGTAAGGGAAGCGGTCAGAGCATCACTGAGTTTGAATTGGGACCTCAGGTTCAGCGTATACCAGGAAGGGGAATAGGGATTCCCATCGGCGTCCAGGTCATATATATAATCCTTACTCCTTTCGGAGAGAGCGAGGTCCTCAAACCGGATCTCCCCGTTATAGACCAGGAAGAGATCCGTCTTAAGTCTCGGGGTCGTCCATATATAGTGTAGGTCGCCAAAGGTAGGTGCGGCATGTCGGGCGGCCGATTCCTGTCCGCTGTCATCCTCCTCAGTACCTCTTGTGATAGTGAGGTTTGAGGTGATCTGCATCTCACTGTTCAGGCTCACCTGGGCTCCGAATTCAAAGCCGTATACGAAGGCTTTAGCCGCATTCTGTATGGCCTGCACGTTGCTCAACTCCCCGTTATAGTTGATCTCCCTTTCCCCGTTAAAGGTAAAATCACGTCTTACAAGGGCATCCACCAGATAGGTATAAAAGGCATTGGCCATGAGTACGGCCTTATCCTTTATATTCTTTCTGATGCCCAGATCTACATTGTACGCGTATTCAGGTTCCAAGTCAGGGTTGGGCACTACCACAGATCCCGGTTCCGAGTCGAAGACCTTCCCTATGTCATCGATATTGGGGGCCCTGAATCCCGTAGACCCATTGAGTGTCACCTGCAGTGTCTGGTCGGGAAACCAACTAAGGCCGAGGCTCCCCGTAAGTGCACCGTTGTCGAGGTTTGCTCTTGAGAAGGGAAAAGGATAGAAGGTGGTCTCAAAATCGGCGTTGATCCAGACATGGCTATACCTGAAACCGGAGAGGAGGGTGAGGTTGGGCATGGCCTTGTACTCTGCATTCAGATAGCCTGCCAGGGTCTGCCAGGTTGACCCATCGGGGTATCGGGAGGCTGCTCTTTGTTCTTCAAGGGTCTCAATATTGAATACACTCCCTTCCGAGTTGACATAGTTAAAAATGTACTCCCCACCGTAGTAGAGTCTCAGGGCACCTATCCTGCGATTCTCAAAATCGAGGTTGAGGGAGAGAGCATCTACCTGTTCCCGGGTCCTGTTCAGTTCCGGGTCCTGAAAATCCCGGTCATTCCTGCTCTCCTCAAAGAACTGGTAAGCCGTGGTGAGCTTCAACCCGTCATAAAACCTGTTCTCCCCCTTGTGGTAAGCCTGAAAATTACCCATGAACCATTTTTGCGGCCCGTAATACCACTCCGCTGATCTCAGGCCACTCCCCTCCCGGTCCGGCCTGATCAGGCGATCATACCGGGAATATTCTGAAGTTTCGGAATAGTAGAGTCCGAGGTCATACTGCCAGTCGGTATCCGGCCTGTGGGAAATCTTTTGGAGGAAATTGATCTGGTCATAGCTCGTGGGCACCTGGTTTCTGGGCCTGTCATTTGCCACCAGCACATCGGTCCCATCCTCCCGGATGACATAATTTGGCCTGAGGTATCTCTCCGGGCCATGGCTGCCCATTCGAAGGTCCCCAAAACGGTTGTAGGAGACGCTGCTCAGGGACGACCAGTGTTTTGAGGAGACCGAAACGTCTCCGTGTAAGGTAGCCTCCCTGTTGGCGGAGGCGAATCGCAGATTGCCGTTCCCGGAAACTACCAGGGTATCGGCACGTGGAAAATGAGGTTGCAGGGTGTAGAAGTTCATCACTCCCCCTATGGCATCACTACCATAGATCACGGATCCAGGCCCGAAGACCACTTCCGTGTTTTTGATGGTAAAGGGGTCTATGGAAATGACGTTCTGCAGGTTCCCTCCCCGGA
This sequence comes from Muriicola sp., assembly GCF_041567615.1. Taxonomy (GTDB): domain Bacteria; phylum Bacteroidota; class Bacteroidia; order Flavobacteriales; family Flavobacteriaceae; genus Muriicola. The sequence continues at coordinate 6,033 of NZ_JBFGBM010000036.1, read as the reverse complement.
AGATGGCATTATTCATCCGTACCCCGTCCACGGAGAGAACCAAACGGTTGGTAGCAAAACCTCTGATCATCGGACTCCCCCCCCCAAGCTGACTCTTCTGTACAAATATCTGTCCGCTGTTGAGCAGGAGATCTGCCGCGGTCTGCGGGTTGGTAAACGCGATATCCCCTGCACTGATAGATTCGATCTTTTGGGGGATGTCTTTTTTCTGCTGTTCCCACTTCGAGATAGACATGACCACTGCATCCAGTTGCTCCGTCCTCGGGATGAGATACACATTATTATTCCGCCTCCGGATCTGACTTTTATTGGTGATCCGCGGCTCATAGCCCATATGGCTGATGGTGATACGTTCTGATGGCGTAAAGACAGAAAGGTCGCACTTCCCTTCCATGTCTGTAAGAACCGTTTTAGACCTGCTGTCGTTATACAGTAATGCATTGACAAGGGGCTGGCTGGTTTCCCCGTCAAGTACCCTGATCTCCTGTGAAACCGCACAGTGAAGCAACAGGAAAAACACAAAACTGAAAATTGAGCGCATGTTCAGTTAAAAACTTCATTCAAAACCTCCAGAGAGCGGGGTTTTCTAAAGCCGTGCAAATGTAATTCAAAATAGAGGACTATTTTTTGCAACAAGGCCTGCCTCTCCTTTTTACCGATTTTGATCGTATGCATAACATCAAAATTTGTGCCTAAGAGGGCTTCAAACCAGCTTAATTCCATATCAGAGATCACAGGGTTCAGAGAGGGCTGAGCACAGTACTGCCCGTCCTGCAGGTCGAAGTAAGCAGACCTCGGTGGCGACACATCGGGATAGAAGCCGAGATATTTGGTCAGCTCGAGCAAAAAGTATAGGTGGAAATTTGCGATATGCCTGTTGTGATCTACCCACTGGAAGGCCGCTTCCAGGAAGTGGAACAAAGCCCGGTTTCGCTCTTCTTCCTGTATACTGTTGCTCATCATCTCAGCGAGGAAGAACGCCAGGGAATTCTTGACCACATCCGTATGCAGGGATTCATAGGGATAGGTTACCCGTACTTCCTGCAACCGTTCCATACTGCCCTTGTTCCTGTGAACCGCCACGATCTCGAGCTGGGTAAGAGGCTGAAAATAAGCGATCTTAAGTTTGCCCTTTTTGGCATTGAGGATCCCTTTGAGGAGGTAGGTCCTCAGTCCGTCCGTTTCCGTGAACATTTTGACAATCAGGCTGGTATCCCCGTATTTTATGGAGGAGAGCACGATGGCCCTGGTGGTTACGCGCATGGGTAATTCATTGTCCGCTAAAGGTACAAAAAAGCCTCCACGGTGTCCCGTGGAGGCCAGTTTGTCTGGAACAGGATAAGATCAGATCACCCCCTGGGCGAGCATGGCATCTGCTACCTTCACAAATCCCGCTATGTTCGCACCCTTGACGTAATTGCAATACCCGTCCTCTTCTTTTCCATATTCGATACAGGAATCGTGTATGTCTTCCATGATCCCTTTCAATCGCTCATCCACTTCTTCCCTTGTCCAGCTGATCCTCAGGGAGTTCTGTGACATTTCCAGCCCTGAAGTTGCCACCCCTCCGGCATTGGATGCCTTACCGGGTGCAAAAAGAATTCGCTTGTCGTGGAAGGCGTGGATGGCCTCTGGGGTTGAGGGCATGTTCGCTCCTTCAGCCACACAAATACATCCGTTTTTGATCAATGCCTTGGCCCCATCCCCATCGAGTTCGTTCTGGGTGGCACAGGGAAGGGCAATCTGGCAAGGCACCTCCCAGGGGGTCTTCCCCTTGTGATAGGTGGCCGACTTGTATTTTTCGACATATTCAGAGATCCGTCCCCTCTGGTTGTTCTTCAGGTCCATCACCCATTTCAATTTTTCTTCGGTGATCCCTTCCTTATCGTAGATGTAGCCGCCGGAATCAGACAGGGTGATCACCTTACCACCCAGTTGTAACACCTTTTCCGCTGCATATTGAGCAACGTTCCCGGAACCGGAGATCACGACATCCTTCCCTTCGATACCCTCTCCCCTGGTCTTCAGCATACTCTGGGCAAAATAAACGGTACCGTATCCCGTGGCCTCAGGCCTGATCTTGGATCCTCCCCAGGAAAGTCCTTTTCCGGTGAGTACCCCGGTAAACTCATTCCTGATCTTTTTATACATCCCGAAGAGATATCCGATCTCCCTGGCACCTACGCCAATATCCCCGGCAGGGACATCCGTATTCGGGCCAATGTGCCGGCATAATTCCGTCATAAAGGAGTGGCAGAACCTCATCACCTCATCATCCGACTTCCCCTTGGGGTCGAAGTCGGATCCCCCTTTACCCCCTCCCATGGGAAGGGTGGTCAGGCTGTTTTTAAAGACCTGTTCGAAGGCCAGGAATTTGAGGATGCTCGCATTCACGGTAGGGTGGAACCGGAGTCCCCCTTTGTAAGGCCCGATAGCCGAGTTCATCTGAATTCGGTACCCCCTGTTGACGTGGATCTCCCCGTCGTCATCCACCCAGGCAACCCGAAAGGAGATCAAACGTTCTGGTTCTACCATGCGCAGCAGAATATTCTTTCCGCTGTAGATCTCGTGCTGGGCAATATAGGGGATGACCGTCTCCGCTACTTCCTGTACCGCTTGTATGAATTCAGGCTCGTGACCGTTCCGGGCAGTTACCTCATCCATGAAAGCCTTAATTTTTGCATCCATATCTCTTGTCAATTAAATGGCTGTTATTAGATTCATAATATAGCGGCAAAATTATATTATTTGAATAATTTTTTACCCTTTTTTTTAAGTATTTGACAAAATGATCAGGACAGCGCCTGCTCCAGGTCGGCAATGAGGTCCCGCACATCCTCTATCCCCACACTGAGCCTGATCAGTACATCTACCACCCCGCTTTTCTCACGCTCTTCTTTGGGTATACTGGCATGTGTCATGCTGGCCGGGTGCCCGGCCAGGCTTTCTACCCCGCCCAGGGATTCCGCAAGGGTGAATACCTGTAGTTTTTCGACGATCTTAACCGCATCTTTAAAAGAGCTGCCTTTGGGAATGAAAGAGATCATCCCCCCGAAATGGCTCATCTGCCGCTTTGCGATCTCGTGGTTGGGATGGTCCTCAAACCCCGGCCAGTACACTTTTTCGATTCCGGGATGTTCCCTGAGATAGCGGGCGATGGCTTCGCCGTTCTCGCAATGCCGCTGCATACGCACATGCAGGGTCTTGATCCCCCTCAGCACCAGGAAACTGTCCATGGGTCCACAGACAGCCCCACTTGCATTCTGAATGAAATAAAGCTTCTCTGCCAGTTCCTTTTCCCTCACCACCAGGGCGCCTACTACTACATCACTGTGACCCCCCAGGTACTTGGTGGCGGAATGCATCACTATATCGGCCCCCAGATCCAGGGGCCTTTGCAGGTAAGGTGTGGCAAAGGTGTTGTCTACCGCCAGCAAGAGGTTGTACCTTTTAGCCAGGTCTGAGGCCCCTTTGATATCGATCACGTTCATCATGGGATTCGTAGGGGTCTCTACCCAGAGAAGTCGGGTCTTTTCATTGATCTTTTCCTCTATCTTTCCCAAGTCGGTCATCCCCACAAAGTGGAAGGTGATCCCGTATTTCTCGAAGACCTTTTTAAAAAGCCGGTAACTGCCCCCGTAAAGGTCATTCGTGGAAATGACCTCGTCGCCGGGAGAAAGCAATTTGATCACGGCGTCAATCGCAGACAGGCCACTGGCAAAAGCCAGGCCGTAGTCGCCGTTCTCTATACTGGCCAGTGACTTTTCCAGGGCGGTCCTGGTGGGGTTAGCGCTTCTGGAATATTCGTATCCCTTATGCCCGCCGGGCGTAGACTGGGCATAGGTGGAAGTTTGATAAATGGGAGGCATTACGGCACCGTAGGCGGCATCGGGCTCCTGCCCTCCGTGTATAGCCTTGCTGTTGAAGTGTAAGGGTTTCTTGCTCATGATCTAGTTCTAGAGCTACAAAGGTATTGTTCTGGCCGGGATTTAGCGAAGGGATTTTAGATCGAATTACGTCCTGGAAGGAATGGTTCTGTTCAGAATAAAATGTAGTTTTGTCCGACCATCAGTTTGAACCCCTATGAAGTTCTCCAGGCTTACTATTCTACCAGTTCTCTTGTTAATTATTATTTCCTGTGAGGAAGAAACCAACCTTGTCATGGAACCCATTGTGTATACCAATGCCCCTTGTGACGACTGTCCGGAGGTATCTATCGAATATCCCAGGGTGATCGAGGACACAAAGATCGGCAGGGCCGTGAACGCAGGGATACAGGAAGAGATCATCAGCTTGCTGACCTTCTCGGACAGCCTGGAGGTCACCGACATCAACGAGGCGGTCAATTCCTTTACCCTGGGATATACCGAATTAAAATCCGTATACCCCGATGAGACCGTGCCATGGGAGGCCAGGATCAGGGCCGAGGTTTCCTTCGAAAATCACAGGGTACTCTCTGTGAGGCTCGATTCCTACCTATTTACGGGGGGAGCCCACGGGTACACGTCTACGAATTTCCTGAATTTCGATGTGGAAAAGGGAGAAAAAATAAATACGCAGGCACTCTTTCGGGACCTGCTGGCCTTTCGTACCTATGCGGAAGAGGCTTTCCGGAAACAGGAAAACATCCCGGCCGATGCCCCGATCAATAGCACGGGATTCATGTTTGAATTGGATTCCTTCTATCTGCCTGCCAATATCGGACTCACGCCTAAGGGCATCCTCCTGCTCTACAACCAGTACGAGGTGGCCTCTTATGCCGATGGGCAGATCCAGCTGACCATCCCTTTCAAAGAGGCCAAACAATTCATCACCCCTGGGATGAAACTGTGATTCAGGCAGAAGCCTTCAGCAACTTTTGCATGCTGCGCATGGTGCCGTAATGCAGTCCCAGGTGGACGAGGTTGAAGGAGATGGCCTCCTCGACCGAGTTAAGGCTAACCCCGGTACTTGTGGTATAAGGGTTAAAAGATTTAAAGATCCCTTTTTGATAATCCTCTCTGACCCATTTGGCGGTCAGGGGCAAGGCCTCAGCCACGGTCTTTATCTCCCCGGGAGTTGCCACTCCTTCGGGAAATGTTCCCTTGCTGTATTTTTTGATCAGTTCCATATCCAGGCGGGGAGTTAAATTACTCAGCCTGTAGAACAGGGATTGTTCCGTGACCAGGACGTGGGCGATATTCCAGAAGAGGTTATTGTTGTGGCTGGGCGGGATTACAAAGAGTTGTTCTTCAGGGGTATCCAAAAGTATTTTTTCGTAAATGGCATGCAGCTTTTCCGTGATCTCGAAGAGTTTTTCCATGGACTTCATTTTTATAAAAGTATAGAATTCGCGGATAATTAGGTTTCTTTGCAAAGGGATAATTCCTCGAGCTAAAAATCCTGTAGGATGAAAGACACTTTTTTCTATCTCAGCACCTGTGACACCTGCAAACGGATCATGGGGGAACTCGACCTCCCGCGGGAAATCAGGTTGCAGGATATCAAAACAGAGCCCCTGACCCGGGAACAGCTGAAGGAGCTCAAAGACCTGGCCGGGAGTTTTGAGGCCCTGTTCAGCAAACGCGCCCGCCTGTTCAAGGAACGCAATCTCAGGGATAAGAACCTGGATGAATCCGATTTCCGGGACCTGCTCCTGGAACACTACACCTTCTTAAAGCGACCTGTCCTTGTGGTCTCAGGGAAGATCTTTATCGGCAATGCCAGGAATACCGTGGCTGCAGCCCGTGAATATCTTCAACGTTGAACAAAAGGACCCTGGCCTTGCTGGCCGCCGTCGGAGCAACCACGATCTACGGGTTGAACCACACCATAGCTAAAGGTGTGATGCCCGTGTATGTGAAACCCTTCGGATTTATCATGATCCGTGTCCTGGGGGCTACTGCCCTCTTTTGGGCGATTTCCTTCCTGGGGCCTAAAGAACGGGTGGAAAAAAAGGACTGGGGCCGATTCATCCTCTGTTCCTGTTTTGGGATGGCCATCAATATGCTGGCCTTCTTTAAGGGTCTAGACCTCTCGACCCCCATCAACAGT